>JBDRFQ010000068.1:0-3028 GCA_043818685.1 Candidatus Eiseniibacteriota bacterium | reverse complement strand
CGGGCGGCCGACCGGCTCCTGGTCCTCCCCGTAGGCCTGGATGATGCGCGCGTCTTCATCGCGGTGTCGCGGGCTCATCGTTCTTCTCTCCCTTCTCGGAACGGCGGCCGAGTCGTCCGCCTTCCCCGTCGGCGACTTCCGGCACGACTATCTCCTCCCCGATGAGCGCGAGTCCTTCTTTCATCTCTACGGCTTCGCCGGGGGAAGCTGGGTCTTCGGCGAGTCGGACGGCCCCGAGGGAAGCGATTGGAAGGCGGACATCACCGAGCGGGCCGCCTCGGGAGTCTGGGCGGCCGGCGCGCTGTTCGGGCGGCTCGGCTACTTCGCGGAGGGCACTTATGTCTACGACGCGAAGGAGCTCGCCCTCGGTCAGGCGCGGGCCGACCTCCGGCTCATCGGGCGCGCCCTCTCCGTGCGAGGCGGGCGCTTCCTCTTCCCCTTCGGGATCGAGGCGCGGAGCGCTCCGCACCGTGTGAACCCGTTCATCCTTCGGCCTCTCCTCCGAAGCGCCCCGGCCCAGGGAGCGGCCGTTCTCGGCGAGCTCGGCGGCGGCGTCCTGAACTGCGCGGCGGCGGTCTCCGGCGGTTTTCCGGCGTCGCTCGCGGACACCCTTTTCGGGGCCGCTTCCGGCCGGAACGAACAAGCGGCCGGGGGTAGGGTCGGGCTCTCTCCGAAGCCGGGCATCGAGATCGGCGGGTCGTTTGTCGAGGAGGGGGGACGCGCGCGTGCCCGTTTGCTCGGGGTCGACTTCTCCGTGGAGGGCGGCCCCCTCTACCTGGCGGCGGAGTGGGGGAGGCTGAGGCGGGAAGGGGAAGGAGAAGGGGAGGGGGAAGGGGGCGACCGCTCGGCCGATCTTGCCTACGCGCGCTTCGCCTATCGCGTCATCGAATACTCCGACCACTTCGACGCGGTCGAGGTCCTCGCCGGGGCGGAGCTCATCGACCCGGACAAGGAGAGATCGGGCGATCGCCGGGTCGACTACACCGGGGGGATTCTCGTCTCGCCCCGGTCCTGGGTGGTCCTCAAGGCGGAATACCGCACGATCGACCGGGAGGGGGATCGGACCGGCCGTGTCCTTGCCGAGGCCCTTCTCATTTGGTAGGCGGCCCTGCCGATGATCGAAGAAGGTGGATTCCACGCCCCGCTGCCTCGCGCGCGGCGGAATCCGTTCAGGAGGGATTCACTTCGGGCGAAGATGTGCTAAAATGGACTCACATCTCCCCTTGAGGGTGCCCGGGGGGTCGCTGATTTTGCGAAGAGCCTCACTCCTGCTCGTCGTGCTCCTTCTCGCCGGCTGTTCCGAGCGCTCGCCCGACGAGCCGAACGGCAACGGGCCGGTGGTGCGGGACGCTCCCTTCTGGACGGCGGAGGGCTGGGTTCGCTACGGCGACCGGAACTTCTCCGGAGCGGCGAACGCCTTCTACAACGCGCTCACCAAGGACCCGACCTACGTCCCCGCCGTTTCGGGATGGGCGTGGGCCAATCTCGAGCTCGGATACACCGGGCTCTCCCTTTCGGAGTTCGAGAAGGGAATCGCGCTCGACAGCGCCGCCGTCGACTGCTACTACGGGGCCGCATACATGGCTCACGCGCAGGCCCTGACCTTCCCGAACCAGGCGCGAACCCGGTTCGAGCAGACCGTCGAGTTCGCGATCGGGGGGCTCCGGGAGGGAGGCGACTCCTACGTGTTCGAGCACATTCACTCCGTCAACGCCATCAGCCTCCGCGTTCTCCTTGCGCGCTCCTACTACGGGCTCGGTCAGTATCAGGACGCGCAGGACATCGTGGACCTCCTCGACCCGAACAACGGACTCTCCGCGTCGAGCCCGACCTATCTCCGCGATCTCCTCACCGCCATCGAGGGTCTGGAGGAGCTCATTCCATGAGGAGGCTCTCCTTCCTTCTTTGTCTCGTTCGGCTCGCGGCGGTGGTTGCGCTCGCCGGCCCCGCGGCCGCCCAGTCGATGGAAGCGATCGGCGCGGATCTCTTCTCGAACCCCTACGACATCGAGGAAAACGGCGACGTCGCCTATCTGCTCTACCCGTCCGGGTTCGTGGTCCTCGATGTTCGGACTCCGCTTCGGCCCGAGCTCTTCTCCAGCGGCTTCCTCCCCGGCGAGGCGGGCGACCTGCTTCTCCGCGGCGGCTATCTCTACGTGAGCCGGGGTTCGGGAGGCCTCTTCACGATGAGCGTCGAGGATCCGTTTCGTCCCGTGATCGTGGACACCATCGCGGCCCCGTCCTCGTTCGGCCGCATGGATCACGGGTGGGACCGCCTGCATGTCGCGGACAGGGACAGCGGGCTCATCGTCATCGACCTTCAAGATCCCGGCTCGCCGGAGCGGCTCTACAAGTACGCGGTTGGAGAGCCGATTCAGGACATCCAGATCCGGCGCGCCGTCGCCTATCTCGCGCTGGAGCGGGGAGGCCTCCGCTCGCTCGACATCTCCCACTACATCCCGGTTCCCCTTGCGGACCTCACGGCCCTCGACGGGGCGCTTCATATCGGCATCGAGTCGGCGAGGCTGTACGTGTCGCGCGGGACGGCGGGAATCAGCGCGGTCGACATAGGCGATTCGACGAACCCGGTCGTTCTCACCGACGCCTACGATCCGGACAGCGCGGTGGGAGACATCGCGGCGGTCGATTCGTTCCTCGTCGCGGTGCACGACGCGCGGGAGCTTCACCTTCTCCGGCGAGGCGATCTCTCTTCGGGCCCTCTCGCCGTGAGCGCGGGGGACAGCACGCTCGGGCGGGTCCTCGTGACGGGTGAACGGGTCTACACGACCGGTCTCGACGCCGGGCTCCGCCTCGTCGAGGTAGTCATCCCGGACAACGCGACCTACATCTCCGGGCTCGTCGTCCCCGAGCTCATCGTTTCCAGCATCGCCGTGGAGGGAGACACCGCCTACCTCGGAGCGGCCCGCGGGGTGATCCTCGTCTCCCTGGTGAACGAGCTGGAGCCCGAGTCTCTGCGAATCCTCCCGACCCTGGGGACGATCAATGCTTTAAGTGTCAAAAACAAGCGC
>JBDRFQ010000067.1:0-17489 GCA_043818685.1 Candidatus Eiseniibacteriota bacterium | reverse complement strand
GGCCCGGTCGCGCTCATCGATTTCGACCTTCAGCTCGGGAACGTGGCGAGCTTTCTCGACCTCGACCCGAAGTACACGGTCTTCGATCTCGTCACCCAGATCGATAAGGTGTCCCCGGGAACGGTGGACAGCTTCCTTGCGAAGCACGCATCGGGGATTTCGGTGCTCGCCGAGCCGAGGACGCCGGCCGAAGCGGAAGCGGTCTCGCCGAGCCAGGTGACGAGGATGATCGACCTTTTCCGGTCGTCGTACGGCTTCGTCGTCGTGGACACGCCGAAGGGATTCGACGAGAGAACGCTCGAGATCCTCGATTGCTCGGACGAGATCTTCGTGATCTCCGAGCTCAGCCTCCCCGCCCTCCGGAATCTCAAGAAGTGTCTCGATGTCTTTCGCGACCTCCAATACAGCGACTCCCGCGTCCGCGTGATGGTGAACCGTTACGATCCAAAGGGGATCATCCGCCTCGAGGACGCGCAGCAGAACCTCGGTTTCGAGACGTTCTGGAAGTTCCCGAACGACTATCCCCGGATCATGAACGGGATCAACACCGGAACGCCGGTCGTGGTGGGCGCGGAAGAGAGCGAGATCGCGAGGAACATCATGCATTTCTGCCGGAAGATCGCGGGGACGACGGTGGAAGAGACAGTCTCGGCATCGAGGGGGCGGACCAGTGTCTTCGGACGCCTCTTCGGCAAGCGCCAGGAGGAGTGACGTGGGTCTTCGGGAGAGGATGAAGGGCGGGAAGAAGGGGCGCGAGGAGCCGGAAGCTCCTGAGCAGCCCCCGGTGCAGAAGTCGAAGCCCTCCGCGGCGAAGGCCCCTCTTTTCGCGCCGCGGAAGGACGAGCCGCGCGACGAGCTCAGGGAGCTGAAGGAGCGCCTGCACCGGCAGCTCGTGGAGCGCATCGATTATTCCGTTTGGGAGTCGCTCGAACCGGGCGATCTCCGCGACCAGGTGACGCGCGTCGTGGAGGCCCTGCTCATCGAGCAGGGGGTCCAGCTCACCGAGATCGATCGGAGAAGGCTGATCGAGGAGATCCGCAACGAAACCCTCGGCCTCGGCCCCATCGAGCAGTTCCTTCACGACCCGATGGTCTCCGACATTCTCGTCAACGGACACGGCCAGGTGTACATCGAGCGGTACGGAAAGCTCGAGCTCACCAACGCCCGATTCCGGGACGATTCGCACCTCATGCAGATCATCGATCGGATCGTGTCCCGGGTCGGCCGCCGGGTCGACGAGTCCTCTCCGATGGTGGACGCCCGTCTCCCCGACGGATCGCGCGTGAACGCGATCATTCAGCCGCTGGCGATCGACGGGCCGGTTCTCTCGATCCGCCGGTTCGGCGTGCGCCAGCTCTTCATGAACGACCTGATCCGGCTGAACAGCATCACCCCCGAGATGGCGGAGATCATCCGCGGCGCGGTGAAGGCGAAGCTGAACATGCTCATCTCCGGAGGGACCGGATCGGGGAAGACGACGCTCCTCAACATCCTCTCGGGCTACATCCCCCCCGAGGAACGGATCGTCACGATCGAGGACGCGGCGGAGCTTCAGCTCCAGCAGCCGCACGTGGTGCGCCTCGAAACCCGTCCCCCGAACATCGAGGGGTCGGGAGAGGTCACCCAGCGGGATCTCGTGCGGAACTCGCTCCGCATGCGCCCGGACCGGATCGTGGTGGGCGAGGTCCGCGGATCCGAAGTGATGGACATGTTCCAGGCGATGAACACCGGCCACGAGGGGTCGCTCACGACGATCCACGCGAACTCCCCCCGGGACGCGCTGGGCCGCCTGGAGACCCTGATGCTCCTGACCGGCTACTCCATCCCCGAGAAGGGGATGCGCGAGATGATCTCCTCCGCGCTCGACGTCATTGTCCAGGTTTCGCGCCTCAGCGACGGGTCGCGAAGGGTCGTGAGCATCTCGGAGGTCTCGGGCATGGAGGGCAACGTCGTTTCCACGCAGGATATTTTCGTGTTCGAACGGACCGGCGTCAGCGAGGACGGAACGGTCCTGGGGCAGTTCCGGCCGACAGGCGTTTCTCCCGGCTTCACCAAGAGGCTCTTCCTCGCGGGAGTGAACCTGCCGCCCGGCATCTTCGGCACCATGTAGCGGGTGGTCGATGGCATCTAGCGCAATCCTGTTGGTGTTTGTCGCGGTCTTCTTCATCGCGCTCGGAGTGATTCTTCTCCTCGAGTCGGGCAAGGGGGAGAAGAAGCTCCGGGAGCGGGTGAAGGAGATCGGGGGAGGAGGGAGCCCCGCCGCGCGGCGCGACCTCGACCTGATCCGCCACCGGCGGTACAGCGACATCGCCCCCCTGGAGAAGCTCCTCTCCGCGGGGAGGATGGGGGCGGCGATCAGCCTCTTCCTCGCGCAGGCCAACGTGTCTCTCAGCGTCGGGTCGTTCGTTCTCCTCACCCTGACGCTCGCCTTTGCCGGGCTTCTCGTCGGCTCCCACGTGAGCCGTCTTCCCATCGCGGGGCCCTTTCTCTTCTTCGCCCTCGGAATCATCCCCTACCTCGTCATCGCCCAGAGGAGGAGGAAGAGGTTCCAGAAGTTCACCGAGCAGTTCCCCGACGCGCTCGAGCTGATCGCCAACGCGCTCCGCGCCGGCATGGCGCTCTCGGGCGCCCTCCGTATCGTGGCGCACGAGATGCCGGACCCGGTCGGCGGCGAGTTCTGGGTCACCACGGAGGAACACAACCTCGGCCTCGACATCAAGGAGGCGCTCTTTCGGATGAACCGGCGGATGGACATCTCGGATGTGCGGTTCTTCGTCACCGCCGTCGTTCTCCAGAGGGAGACCGGCGGGAACCTCGCCGAGATCCTCGACAACACGACATCGATCATCCGTGATCGGTTCCGGATCCTGTCGGAGGCTCGCGTTCTCTCCGCACAGGGACGTCTCTCCGGGGTGGCGCTGGTCTTCCTGCCGATCGTCATGACGATCGTTCTCTCGATCATCGCCCCCGGGTATCTCTCGATTCTCACGTCGGATCCCGTCGGGAAGTACATGCTCGGGACGTGTCTGGTGCTGATGGTGATCGGCATTTTCGCGATCCGCAAGATCGTGCGGATCAAGGTGTAGCGCCATGGGTGAGTCGACCGTCCTTCTCAGCGCACTTCTCGTCTTCGCGGCGGTCTTTCTCGCCTTCGTCGCGATCTTCGTTCTCGGCCGCCGCACGAAGACGGCGCTCGAGGAGCGGCTGGAGAACCTGTCGCGCAGGGAAGCTCCGGGGCGCCGCCAGCCGGCGAGCCTGATCCGCGAGCAGGAAAAGGGGCCGTGGAGCGGCTTCCTCGGGTTCCTCTCCGGGATCCTGCCCGAGTCGTTCCTGGGAGAGGATGTCCGTCTCCGCCTCGTGCGTGCGGGTCTCTCGTGGCGGGACGCCCTCCCGATCGTTATTGCTCTCCGCTTTCTCGGCGCGCTCGTCCTCGGGGCGGCCGGCGTGATCCTCGCCTATCGCTTCTCCGGAGTCGCCGTGCAGGTCGTCCTCATCGGTGTCATCGCCGTGATCTTGGGCTTCCTTCTCCCCGACATCTATCTCTGGCTCCGGATCGGAAGGCGGCAGGAGGACATAGTCCTCGGCCTGCCGGACGCGCTCGATCTCATGGTGATCTGCGTCGAGGCGGGGCTCGGGCTCAACGCGGCGCTCCTCCGTGTCGGCCAGGAGATGGAACACGTCTGTCCCCCCTTGAGCCGGGAGCTCCGCATGGTGAACCGCGAGATGCTCGCCGGGCTGACGCGCAGCGAGGCTCTTCAGAATCTCGCCATGCGCACGGGGATCGAGGACATCAAGGCGCTCGTCGCGATCCTCATCCAGACCGAGCGCCTGGGAACGAGCATCGCGAGATCGCTTCGGATTCACGCGGACAACCTCAGGGTCCGCAGAAGGCACCGGGCCGAAGAGAGGGCCCGGAAGGTTGCGGTAAAGCTGGTGTTTCCGTTGATCCTGTGCATCTTCCCGACGCTGCTTCTCGTGATTCTGGGACCGGGAATGATCCAGCTAATCCGCGCATTGTCCGAGACCCGCTAGGGGATCTCGGACGGAGGATCGACAAAATGAACATCTCTTGGGGCATCCTGATTCCGGCAATCATCATCGTCGGCATCCTGTACTTCGTCGTGCGCTCGAGGCGCAAGGGCCGCGAGGCGGCGGGCAAGAAGTAGGTTGGCGGCGCGATCGAGGGAGGAGTGCGCTCCTCCCCGCGCCCGTGTCGCCGGTTCGTTCATGCACCGGGGGGGATCTATGATCCGGAGAATCGTACCGGCCGGTCTTCTGCTCCTGTTGCTCGCGGGGCCGGCCTTTCCGGGAAGCGCGGATTGGGTTCGCATCGAAACCTGGGAGGGCCGGGAGATCGCTCTCGCGGGCTTCGGATTCTACGAGTGCTCGAACTGGGATGTCATGCACGAGTTCCAGGTGGACCGAAAGAACGTGAGCGTCGTGTACGGCGGCGCCCGCACGCGGATCCCGATCGAGAAGATCCGGAGCATCAGCCAGGACCCGCCGGTGTTCGCGGGGGCCTTCTGCGGCATGGTGATCGAGATGGTCGACGGACTCCGCTTCCGATGCGAGATGGTCCCCGAGATCAGCGGGGTCGTCGGGGTCGATCAGGTCGGCGAGGTTCGCATCCCCGGGCGCAGGATTCGAAGCATCGAGTTTATCCGGCGGGGATCGGAGGGCGGGGGCGCGGCGGGCGGCGAATCGGAAGGGTCCTGATCGGAAAGACGCGCGGAGCTCGATCCCTCCGGCGGGTGCTCGGAGGGCGGCCGATTCGGCCCGGCGGGCTCCCGGTCGGAGCGCGTCCCTCGCGCAGAGCGCGCTCTCCCGCCGACGGGTAGGAGTCTCGAGATCCCGGGCGACACGTCGCCGCGCGGGCGCCGGTCGCTGTCCGCTCCGGTCTCGATGGAGAAGGAGGATTTCCGGTGGGTATGGGCATTCGATCCCGAACGGATCGGAGGATGATCGGTATCTGGTTCAGCCTGGGTCTCTTCGTTCTCTCCCTCGCGGTTCTGCTCGCCTGCGAGGCGAAGGACGAGGGGCCGACCGGCCCGGGTACTCTGCCGACGGACGATCCGGTGGTGGATCGGGGAACCGGCACGCTGCTCGCCGACGGGACGGACACGAAGGAGGTCTACGCCTACGTCTTCAGCGAATGGGGGGCCCCGCTCGAGGGGATCGCCGTGCGCTTCACGACGTCGGTCGGGACGATCACGCCGTCGGCGGTCACCGATCGGAACGGCCGCGCGTGGGCGACGCTTCGGAGCGTGTACTCGGCGAGCGACCTCACCGCCCATGTCTGCGCGTCGATCCCGGACCGGGCCGACTCCAGCGCGCTTCCGAACAGGAAGGCGGGCGTGCGGCTCGCCCCGCAGGAACTATTTGATGTAGCAAAAATCGTGCGGTTCGAGACGGAGGACGCCGCGAACGGCCTCCCGGGCAAGACAGCGGTCTCTTCCTCGGCGCTCGAGGCGGCCTCGCGCTCCGCGTGCTTGGATCAGGCCGTGCTCGGGGTGAGCGTTTCCCTCGCCGCGTCGCCCGGCAGGATTCCGGCGGACGGGGTGAGCGCTTCGTCCCTCCGCGCGGTCCTCTCGGAGACCACGCGGGGCGTGCCAATCGCCGGCTCGGTCCTCGGCTTCGCCTCGAGCGCGGGCTCGATCGAGGGGGAGAAGACGACCGACGGCGGGGGGGGCGCGGTCGTCCGGCTGACGAGCGGCACCTCCCCCGACACCGCCGATGTGGGGGTCTACATCGGCACGGCGCGTGCTGCGGAGGCCGAGGTCCGCTTCGCGCCGATCCGGATGATCCTCTCCCCGAGCCCGGGGTCGGTGAACGCGGACGGGGAGAGCGGGAGCGAGATCACCGCCACGCTTCTTACGGAGGAGATGGCTCCTCTCGCGGGTCTCGCGGTCTCGTTCGAGACCGACCGGGGCGTGGTGTCGTCGCCCGTGACGACCGGAACGGACGGCAAGGCGGTCGCGACGCTGACGAGCACAGCCGCGGCGGGGGTCGCCGTCGTCACGGCCCGCTTCGCCGACGCGCTCGTCGAGTCGGTGGAGGTCCGTTTCGTGACGAGCTTCCTCCCCGCCAGGCTCGTTCTCATGGCAGACCCCTCGGAGATCGTCGCGAACGGGGTGAGCACCGCGACGCTCCGCGCGGCGGTGTCCGACTCGACCGGAATCGCGGTGCCGGACGGAACACCGGTCCGCTTCGTGGTCCTCTCCGGCGGAGGGACCGTGAGCGGGCTCGCCGGAACGGCCGGCGGCACGGCGACGATGACGCTCACGAGCGGCACGGCGAGCGGACCCGCTGTGGTGCGGGCCTACGCGGACGGCGCGGCGGACACGGTCACGGTGCGCTATGTGCCCGGGGCGCCCTCGCGCATCGCCCTCGCGGCGGATCCGGGATCACTCCTCGCGAACGGCTTGGAGACCTCCACAATCACCGCCGTCGTGTTCGACGCGCACGGGAACCGCGCGGGGGCGGGGGTCGAGGTGGGGTTCGCCGCGACGCGCGGGACGATCGAGCCTGGCGCGATCACGGACAGCACGGGGACCACGGTCGTGTCCTACACAGCCGGGTTCGGCGCGGGGCAGGCACGGATCACGGCGACGGCTGGCGCGGCGTCGGGGCAGATCGTCCTCTCGCTTCTCTCGAACGCACCCGCCGCGATCCTGTTGGATTCCCTGAGCCACGAGGAGATCCGCATTCAGGGGACCGGCTATCCGGAAGCCTCGAGCATGGTGTTCCGTCTCGTCGACTGCTACGGGGTCCCGATCGGGGCGGATCGTCCGACGATCGTCGGGTTCGAGCTCGTGGCAAGAAGCGCCGGCGGAGGGGAGTACCTCTGTTGCCTGCTCGACACGACCGACGCGTGGGGCCGCGTTCGCACGGCGCTCCACAGCGGGACGGCTCCCGGGGTGACGGAAACGATCGCCCGGATTGTCGGATCGAGCCCGCTCGTCGAGTCACAGGTGGTCCCGGTCGCGATTCACGGCACCCTGCCGCATCCGAACCACCTCGATATCGACCCGGACACCCTGAACATCCCGGGGCTCGTCTACAGCGACTGGACGAACCCGATGGTCGCCCTGGTTTACGACCGCTTCTCCAACCCGGTCCCGGCGGGGACCGCCGTGTACTTCTCCACCAACTACTGCGGGATCACGGGCTCCGATGTCACGGATGAGCGGGGGCAGGCGTTTGCCACGTTCGTCTCCATGAACCCCTATCCGCCGGACGGCCTGGTGACGATCACCGCGCAGACCGCGGATTCGCTGGGGAACAGGATCAGCAACAGCACCGTGATTCGCTTGAGCGGCCCGACCGCGCCGATCGTGGTCGATCCCACGACCTTCGCGATCGCCGACGGCGGCTCGCGGTACTTCACGTACCAGGTTCGGGACGTCTACGGGAACCCGCTGACGCACCACACGCTGGTCGAGGTGACCTCGACCTCGGGGACGCTCGCGGGAGACATCGTCTTCGACATGCCGGACGTGATCAGCGGCCACACGGGCTTCTCCTTCTACCTCGCGGACGCGGTTCCGGGCGACCCCGATCCTCCGCTCTCCGTGTTCGTGACGATCCGCGTAACGAGCGTGAACGGGAACGCATCGATCACGATTTCGGGGACGATCGACTAGCGGAGAATCGAACGCGCGTTGCGAAGGGCGCCCTCCCGAACGGGGAGGGCGCCTTTTCATCGCGGGAAAGCCAGGCGGGGGCTCATCGCCCCTGGGGGCGGTCTCGGCGGGAACCCCCGCGGAAGGAGGGAGGGAGGCCTTCAGAGCTTCATGTCTTGTCGTGGATTCCAAGGATCAACCCGCCGATTCCGGACGATCCGGCACCTGCCCGCGGTCCTCCTCCCCCGCAGGAGCCGCGCAACCCGTTGATTTTGAATGAAAAGGTCTGCAGGTCGGCCCGCGTGGGCGGGCCCGGCTCTTCCATCGCGCCCCGGAACGGCATTCGAATTTGTCATGTAAAACCTTGCAATATTGAGAAATGCGAATTTCTTCCGCTCCCCGACGTTTTTGTTTGACAGGCTTCCGGGACCCCCCTATAGTGCGACTTGTCGCAGATATTGTGACTCGGGTGTCTCCGGATCACTATATGTTGAAGCGGGTTCTGGTCGGATCTTGACTCCGCTTCGGAGCTTGCTGGGTTACCCGCCTGTTCTGCAACGTGTTGTAAGCTCCGACGGTGCTCGGTTAGGGGATCCTCTTTCCTCGGGACCCTTCCTCGATTCGGAGAAGCACCCCTTCATTTGCTCGACATTTGCCAAGCAAATCGGCGCGCCGGGCAGGTCCGGCGTGTCGATTCCGGGGTTGCCAATGCCCGTTCGCTCTGCCCGGGAGGCCGTGCCTTCCGTCTCGGGGACAGTGCCCCCGTCTCCGTCCGGCAGAATGGCGGCCGGAGGCGTGCGGTGAAAGGGGCGAGCGGGGTTGTTGCGAGGGGAACCATGGGTGAGGCGGCTTTCAACTTTCCGGATCGCCAGGAGGGACTGGCCTTCCGCAGGGTGTACACGACCCCCGGTGTGCATCCGTTCGACGAGGTGGAGTGGGAGACCCGCTCGGCGTCGATCACGAACGAGAAGGGCGAGGTAGTCTTCGAAAAGAAGGACCTCGAGTTCCCGACCTTCTGGTCGCAGCTCGCGACCAACGTGACCGTTTCGAAGTACTTCCACAGGACGAAACCGTCCCCGCACGGGGAGAAGAGCCTCAAGCAGCTCGTCGGCCGGGTCGCGCAGACGATCACCGAATGGGGGTGGGCGGGCGGCTACTTCCTGACGGAAGAGGACCGCGACGTCTTCCACCACGAGCTGGTCTATCTGCTCCTCCACCAGAACGCCGCCTTCAACAGCCCGGTCTGGTTCAACGTCGGCGTCGAGAACAAGCCGCAGTGCTCCGCCTGCTTCATCAACTCGGTGGAGGATCGAATGGAGTCGATCCTCCAGCTCGCCAAGACCGAGGGGATGCTCTTCAAGTGGGGCTCCGGGACGGGGACGAACCTCTCGCCGATCCGGTCCTCGCGCGAGTGTCTCTCGAGCGGAGGGAGCTGCTCCGGGCCCGTCTCGTTCATGAAGGGCTACGACGCCTTCGCGGGGGTGATCAAGTCGGGCGGCAAGACCCGCCGCGCCGCGAAGATGGTGATCCTCAACATGGATCATCCGGACATCGTCGAGTTCATTCGATGCAAGGCGGAGGAGGAGAAGAAGGCCTGGACGCTGATCGACGCGGGCTACGACGGCTCCCTCGACGGGAACGCGTACTCGTCGGTCTTCTTCCAGAACTCGAACAACAGCGTGCGCGCAACGGACGACTTCATGAACGCGGTGGTCGAGAACCGGGAGTGGAAGACCCGCACGGTGGCCGGCGGCAAGGTGGAGGAGACGTTCAAGGCGCGCGAGATGATGAACATGATCGCCGAATCGAGCCACATCTGCGGCGATCCGGGCATGCAGTTCGACACGACGATCAACAGCTGGCACACCTGCCCGAACAGCGGGCGGATCCATGCCTCCAATCCGTGCTCGGAGTACATGTTCCTCGACGACTCCGCGTGCAACTTGGGGTCTCTGAACCTCATGCGATACCGGCGCGAGGACGGTTCCTTCGACGTGGACCGCTTCTTCCATTCTGTGGACATCATGATCACCGCCCAGGAGATCATCGTCGACAACGCGAGCTATCCGACAAAGGCGATCGAGGAAAACTCGCACGTCTACCGGCCGCTGGGGCTCGGCTACGCGAACCTCGGCGCCCTTCTCATGTCGAACGGTCTTCCCTACGACTCGGACGAGGGGAGGGCGTACGCGGCGGTGGTCACCTCGCTCCTCGGGGGGCGGGCGTATCTCCACTCGGCGCGGCTCGCCGGGAAGCTCGGCCCGTTCGGAGGATTCGAGAAGAACCGGGACGGCATGCTCCGCGTCATGCGGATGCACCACGAGGCGGCCAAGGAAATCCCGGCCGACACGCTGCCGAGCTCTCTCTGGGAGGCGTCCGAGCAGGTTTGGCAGCAGGTGATCGCCGAGGGGAAGAAGAGCGGCTACCGCAACTCGCAGGTTACGGTTCTCGCGCCGACGGGGACGATCGCGTTCATGATGGACTGCGACACGACCGGAATCGAGCCCGACATTGCGCTCGTCAAGTACAAGAAGCTCGTCGGCGGCGGCGTGATGAAGATCGTGAACCGGACGGTTCCCCTCGCGCTCAAGGTCCTCGGCTACGACGGCTCCTATGTCGCGGAGATCCTCGACTACATCGACAAGAACGACACGATCGAGGCGGCCCCAGGCCTCAAGGACAAGCACCTCCCCGTGTTCGATTGCGCGTTCAAGCCGAGGGACGGGGTGCGCTCGATTTCCTACATGGGGCACGTGCGCATGATGGCGGCGGTCCAGCCGTTTCTCTCCGGAGCGATCTCGAAGACTGTGAACATGCCGACGGAGGCGAGCCCGGAGGAGATCGCGAACGTTTACACCGAGGCGTGGAAGCTGGGGATCAAGGCGATCGCGGTTTATCGAGACGGTTCGAAGCGCACGCAGCCGCTCACCACGGCGCGCGAGACGAGCGGGCTCGAGAGTGTCGGGCACGCGGTTCGGCGCCGGCTCCCCGATGAACGGCGCTCGATCACGCACAAGCTGAGCATCGGAGGCCACGAGGGGTATCTCACCGTCGGGCTCTACGAGGACGGAACGCCCGGAGAGGTCTTTCTCACGATGTCGAAGCAGGGGTCCGTCGTTTCCGGCCTGATGGACGCCTTCGCGACGTGCGCGTCCATGGCCCTGCAGTACGGCGTGCCGCTCGAGGTGCTCTGCAACAAGTTCAGCCACATGCGTTTCGAGCCTTCAGGCTTCACGAACAGCAAGGAGATCCCCATCGCGAAGTCGGTTCTCGACTACATCTTCCGCTGGCTTGCCCTGAGGTTTCTGAGCGAGCGCGACGGCAAGGAAGGGCAGGACGTCGCTTCGCGACAGACCGAGCTTTTCGCCAATGGGCGAGCCCAGGCGGAGCGGCTCGCGGGGGTCGTCCCGATCACGCTGGAAAGCCCGCAGAGCATCGAGGCGCGCGAGAAGTGGGTGTTTCAGGCGCAGTCGGACGCGCCGGCTTGCTGGGAGTGCGGGTCGCTCATGGTTCGGAGCGGCTCCTGCTATCGCTGCAACAACTGCGGCTCGACATCGGGCTGCAGCTAGCCTGGATTGTGCGCGCGTTTCCTGCTGCGGCTGCGGATCGCGGCCTGCGAGGCCTCCCGTCCGTCGCCGCTTCCTCAGCGTAGCTCCGGGGCTACGCTTCCGGGAGAGGCTCGTCCAGGTCGGCCTCTCGGCTCGCGCTCCGCATCCTCGCGACGAAAACGCGTGCACAACCCAGGCTAGGCAGAAGAGAAAGACGAGTGCGGGCCACTTCCGCGTCGGCCCGCCTCGCGCCGGGCCCCGCGACTCGCCTTGCGGGGCCCGCGTCGTTGTGGAACCAGATTCCCCGCTCGATGAGGTATCTGGTTCCGCTCGCCGTGAGGTCACAGGCGCCGTCGTTGAAACCCGATCTGGTCAGCTTCGCATGGGGAGGTCCCTCTCGGGGTCGGCGCTCGCGCTCATCAGGATGATGACGGGCCGGCCCTCCCTCGCGGCGGCCTGTGCCGTCGGCTCACCCTCGGCGCGTTCGTCCCGCTGCAGCGGACCTGGTGCTCTGGGCACACGAGCAGGGGTGTTCACGCGGCGACCTCGGCCCCGCTCCTGAGCGCCGCGCGCTTCGCGCTCGGTGACCTGGACGCATGGCGCCCCACAACCCGCTCGTGGTTGTAGCGCTCGCGGAACGCAAGCAGAGCCGCCCGTAGCTCCTGGGCCGCCTCGAATCGCCGGAGCCACAGGAGCAGCGCATTGAGCGTCCGGACGACCCGCTCCGCGCAATCGCTCCCCTCGGGCTCCTGAACGAACGACGGTGTCCTTTCATTCCGACCCGGTCCGTCTTACTCTTCCGCGCCTCCCCGGAATCCTCGTCCTCGAAAACTCACCCTATCATCCCCCAATTCCCTGTCCGAGAGAACCGGGCGATCATCCATACGCTGGACCTCCTGCGGAGGCGCCTCCGTGGGCAGAAGACGCTTGACTTTCCGAAGGGCGCTGCAGCAGAATCTCAGCGTAGCCTCGTATTCCGTGGGAGCTTGAGAGGCATGAAATCAGGATTGCACGCTCCGCCGCGCACTTCGGCCCACGGACGCAGATCGATCTCCCGCTTTGTGGCCCTCACGAGCGTCACTCTATCGGTCTACCTTGCGGCATGGCTCGGGCTCTTCCCCCTCCTGCAGGTCGCCCACATTGCCTTCGCAGATCACGCGCACCGCTATTGCCCGGAGCATCGGCGGGTCGAAGACGTTCCCCGTGCTGCCGCAACCGGGATGTGTGCTGTCGCAAGGGGTACCGCTGATCCCTCGTTCTCGAGTGCCGGATCGGACACAGAACCACAGCCGCACGTCGCCTGCTCGGTCCTTAATCTCGTTACGTCCCGCGATCCTCTCCTGCTCGACGGTCAGCCCCCGGCGGTCATGCAGCCCGATCAACTGTGTGCTGCACCATTCCTGCTGCAAGAGGGGTTCACCCCTTGTCCGCTCCTTCTCAACGCACCCAAGAGATCGCCTCCTTTTCTCGCTGCCTAAGAAACAGTTCGTAGCGAAGTACGCAACGAGAACATGCGCCCTGCACGCTTGGTCGTGCGCCTGGCGCAATCTTGGGCGTTGACGCGAAGGGAGAAAACCACATCATGCTTCGGAGAGTTCACCCGATCCTCGGATCGACTGTAATGACTCTTGTACTCATATGTCTCGACAGGTTTCCTGCGCAGGCCCAGGGGGTCCCCCCTCCTCAAGACGAAGCCTCCTCCGGTGCGACGCAGGCACCTTCCCAATCCGAGAACACAAAGGCACGTGAACAGCAGCTCGAGGATCGAATCAACGAACTCGAAAAGGAATTCGAGACTCTGTCGGCTCAGATGGAGGTCGAGAGCATCGAGCGCATGATTCAAGACGCCCAAAACGAGGCGCGGGCCGCCCAGGAGGAACCGAAACCCGAGCAACGCGAGTTCCTCGATGGCGGTTTGGCGCTCCAGAAGCTGAACCCCGAGCTCACGTTTTCCGCCGATATCGTGCACGGCCTGATCCTCAACGACAGCAAGTTCTACGCCGGAGAATCGGACCGCAGCGGAATGCCGGTCCGCGCCGTCGGCTTGCACTTCCAGCACGTGTTGGACCCCTACTCGATGTTCAAGAGCGCCTTTCACATCTCTCCGCACCACGGGCTTCACCTCGAAGAGGTGTATGTGAGCTGGTTCGGCCTGATCCCGTCGCTTTCGTTCACCCTTGGGCGCTTTAGGCAGAACTTCGGCGTCGTCAACCGGTGGCACGAGCATGACCTTGACCAGACCCAGCATCCGCTCGCCCTCGCGCTCGTACTCGGCGAGGAGGGCCTCATCGGGGACGGTCTCATGGTCAAGGCGCTCATTCCCTCGCTTTGGGCCCACGCCAACGAGCTCACCCTCGAGGTAGTGGACGGTAGCAACGCGACGCTCTTCGCCGGCGAACACTACGGCATTCCCAGCTCGATGCTCCACCTGAAGAACTACTACGACCTTACTCCCAGTACCTACCTCGAGCTGGGGCTTACAGGGATGTTGGGCTTCAACAACAAGCGCGGCCTCCTGACCGATGAGCACGAACTCGTTGACGAACCATGGCGTAAGACCCAGGTCGCCGGCGCCGACCTGACTCTCTACTGGTCGCCGCCCCAGCAGGCGCGGTACAGGTCCATTGCCTGGCGCACCGAGTACTATTACGCCAACAAGAAACTCGCGCCCACCGAAGCGAGCAATAACCAGCATTCCTGGGGCCTCTACTCCTACCTCCAGTACCAGCTTTCGGCACGATGGTTCATGGGAGTCCGCGGCGACGTGGCGCTTCCGACGGTGCGAGACAATGAGGATCTGGTCTGGGACACGGTGCCTTATGTGACTTTCTGGCAGAGCGAATTCGTTTACCTCCGGCTCGAGTATCGGCATGGCCAGAACATCCCCTGCCAGACATCCGAGCAAGCTCTGGGTAGGCGCACGGACAACCGCGTGCTGCTCCAAATCGACTTCGCGGCCGGGCCTCACAAGCACGAGAAATACTGAGGGAGGAACTGAAATGAACAAGCACCTCATCGTCCTCCTCGGCGTCTTCATCGCGGCCCTTCTCGCGTGCCCTCCGGCAGACGCCGAAGCAGGAAAGCTCAAGGTCGTCGTGACCAACTCCGCGTATCACTCCATCGCCGAGTACATCGGCGGCGACAAAGTCCAGGTCTTTCACATTGTGGAAGGTAATCAGGATCCGCACATCGTCCGTCCGAAACCGAGCCTCGCGGTGCTGCTCAAGGAGGCCGATCTTTATGTCACCACGGGCATGGACCTCGAGATGTGGTCACCGGCTCTGGTAGACATGTCAGGAAACTCCAACATCCGCAGCGGACAGAAGGGGTATGTCGCGGCGAGCGCGGGGCTCAAGATCCTGGAGACGCCGATCACTGTCTCGCGGGCCGAAGGGGACGTCCACATCTACGGCAATCCGCACATCCACACCAGCCCACTCAACGGCAAGGTCATAGCCGAGAACATCTGCGTCGGGCTCAAGAAGAACGCACCGGAGCATTCCGAGTACTTCGAGCAAAACCTCGCTCGCTTCAAGGACGAGGTCGACCGCCGCACGTTCGGCGCCGAGCTCGTCAAGTTGCTCGGAGGCAAGACCCTCACAGACCTGGCCCAAAGCGGCGGGCTTGTCCCGTTTCTCGAGAAGAAGCAGTATCAAGGAAAACCCCTCATCGAGCTGCTGGGCGGGTGGATGAAAGAGGCGCTCCCCCTTCGCGGCAAGAGAATCATCGCCTACCACAAGAACATCACTTACTTCTCCCAGCTCTTCGGTTTCGAGATCGTGGACTACCTCGAGCCCAAGCCCGGCATCCCGCCGACTCCCGGCCACATCGCCAGCGTCATGGAGAAGATGCGGGTGCAAAACATCCAAGTGATGTGGGCCGAGAACTACTTCGACGTGGCCCAAGTACGGAAGGTGGCGGAAAAGGTCAATGCCATCCCGGTCATCGTGGCGCTTGCTCCCGGCGGTCAACCGGGGATGAACACGTTCTTTGATCAGTTCGACATTTGGATTCTCGAGCTGAACAGGGCCTTTGAGAAGGCCGCGCAGGCCAGCATATGAGCTGTTAGGAGACTTCTTCGATGAACATCTTCGAACTGATGGCGGCGCCATTTGCCGAATGCCTCGTGCTGGTCGCAATCCACACGTATCTCGGCATCCATGTTCTCAAGCGGAGGGTCATCTTCGTCGACCTGGCATTGGCCCAGATCGCGGCCCTGGGCACTACTGTCGGGTTTCTTTTCGGAATCATGCCCGAGACTCCCGCGGCGCTTCTCTACTCCATGGCCTTCACGTTCGTCGGTGCGGCCGTGTTCTCACTGACACGCTTCCGTCACGAAAAAGTGCCGCAGGAGGCGATCATCGGCCTTACTTACGCAATTTCGTGCGCAGTGGCCGTGCTGGTGGTGGAAAAGACGCGAGGCGCCGAACACCTCAAAGACATTTTGGTCGGGAACCTCCTGTGGGTGAAATGGTCGGATGTCGCAACCGCGGCGGTCGTCTATCTTCTTATCGGCGGCTTGCACTTCTTCTTCCGCAAGAAGTTCTTCCTCATTTCGGACAACCCCGACGTGGCTTACCGGTCGGGGATCCGGTTGCGCGCCTGGGACTTCCTCTTCTATCTCACCTTCGGCGCCGTGATCGCCTTTTCGACGAGGGTGGCCGGCGTGCTCCTCGTCTTCGTCTTCTTGGTGGCTCCCGCGATTCTGGCCTTCATCCTCACCAACAGGCTGTGGCTTCAGCTCCTCATCGGATGGGGCACCGGAACCGTGGTGACCGTTGTCGGACTGTACCTCTCATGGGCAATTGACCTGCCCAGTGGTCCCACCGTCATCGCGTTCTACGGGGTTGCGCTCGTCATCGGCGGCGTCGCGGTCTTCTTCTTGCGAGCTGAGAACCGCCTGAAGGCGGCGAGCTCCATCCTCTTGGGTGGCGCCGTAACGGCTGTTGTGATTCTGGCTCTGTGGGGAGGCGGTCGGTGGCTCGGTGCGAGTCCCATCTCTGTCAGCGACGAAGCCAAGCAGATCGAGTCGAACATCTTGCAGGAAAAGGCAGCTGCGACCGACCGCGAAGCCCGGGAGCGCGACCGCAGGCAGAAGATCCTCGTCGAGAGGACCAGTCGTTGTGTCGGCGCCAACAAAGTCGCGCGCTACTTGTCCTTGGTCGGTCCCGAAGAGCGCCTTGCACTTGCTAGGGCCGAGCTCGCCGAGAACGTGCGGCGCGGTCTGGAGTTTCTGCTGATCGCCCTGGCTGACGATGAGCTGCCGCTCCTCTATCGCGAGGAGGGTGTGGAACTTCTGGTGCGGTCGGAAAATAGTACGTTCGGCTACGATCCTCAGGCCAATGCATCGGGTAATGAGAAAGCGATCTTGCGGATTTGCGACCACATCCGCGCGCTGAAGCGGTCCGGTGGCTCCGGCCGTGGAGAGGGCTCAGACGATGGGTAGAAAGGCCGTCCACCATCGGTCGAGGGTCTTCTTCCGACTTCTCCTGACGGCCGGTACCGATTCCAGGAGCGGGGGGCATGTCACTGATGAGGGTTCTGCTTGCTGCCTTGTCACAGGCGATGATGTCGCCTCGCACGTCGCCCACCTAACCTCGGATACGACTCCGACCACGGCTGTCGCCGATGCCGCTCGTTTCGCGCTTCGGCCGAGGGACCGGAGCCGACCGGAGGGCGGAATCAAGCCGCCTGTCGCTTCTATCTGCGGGCCGGCTTGAGGGAGAGGGAAGAGCTTTTGTTGCCGCGGAGGCGAACGTCGGCTAAAGTATACATGCCATGGCGAAGATCTACACACGAGGCGGCGACGGAGGCGGGACCTCTCTCTTCGGCGGCGAGAGGGTTCGGAAGAACCACCCGCGCGTGCGCGCGTACGGCGATGTCGACGAGCTCTCTTCGGCCATCGGGGTCGGGATCGCCGGCCTCGACCCGAGCTGGGACGTCGCCCGCACCCTCCGATCCGTTCAGCTTGATCTGTTTCGTGTCGGAGGGGTTCTCGCCGATCCAGCGGGACGGAGCGATCTCGCGCCTCCCGGACCGGACGAGACGGCCGCTCTCGAGCGGGCGATCGATCTTCTCGAGGAGCAGCTCCCCGAGCTGACGCGGTTCGTCCTTCCGGGCGGGACGATGGTCGGCGCTCATCTCCATTTCGCGCGCACGGTGTGCAGGCGCGCCGAGCGCTCGGTCGTCGACCTTCTGGAGCGCGGCGAGAACGTCCCCCTGACGCTCGTTGTCTATCTCAACCGTCTCTCCGACTACCTCTTCGTCGCCGCGCGGGCGGTGAACCGTCGTGCAGGCGTCGACGAGGAGCCGTGGGAAG
>JBDRFQ010000066.1:0-2931 GCA_043818685.1 Candidatus Eiseniibacteriota bacterium | reverse complement strand
CGGCGCGCCCGGGCTCGAGGGGACCGGCTCGTCGACCGCCTGGAACGCGTCCACCCAGTTCGCCGACCGAGGGATGAACTCGTACGAATAGCGAACGTCGTACTCGCTCGCCCGCCCCTCGTTCCCGTCGTCCCCCGGCGCCGACCACCTCAGCGCGACGGTCGAGCACGTGCGCGAGACGACCGTGAAGTCCGCGATCCGCGCGGGCGCGGTCGAGTCGCGCATCGAGGCGGGGTTCTCGCCGCGCCCGCAGGAGAGCGGCGAGGCCAGGAGTAGGCCGCCGGCGAGGACGGAGAGCGCGCGGGCGGGACGGCGGTCGGTCATCCTCCTCCTCATGCCCCCGGACTCCGGATCGTGCTTCCTGGATCGACCTGCCCCGCCGGAAAGAGATCTTCCCCCGCGCGAGGGTACACGATCGAGTTTGCCCCCACGCGCGCCCCGGCGGGCACCGCCGCGTGCTTTCCGATCACGGTGAGTCCCGAGGAGAGATGCCCGGGAAACTCGCGGTTCGGGGGCGCGTCGCCGCCCCCCCATCCGATCGCCGCTCCCTCTCCGATCGCGACGCTCTTGTCCGCGATCACGCGCTCAACGACCGCCCCCTTCCCGACGCGCGTGTCGTGCATCAGAACCGAGTCGACGACGCGCGCGCCGCGCGCGATACGAACGCCTGGGGAGAGCACCGAGCGCACCGCCTCCCCCTCGACCACGCACCCGGGCGAGAGGAGCGACTCGACCACCTTCCCCTCCGGCGCGATCCGCGCGGGAGGCCGGTCGCCGAGCCGCCCGACCTCCTCGAGGTTGGTCCGCACCCGCCACTTCTGCAGATCGACCCCCGACGCGCAATCGAGGAGATCCCGGTTCGCCTCCCAATACGCCTGCAGCGTTCCCACGTCCCTCCAGTACCCCTTGAACGGATACGCGAAGACCCGGTCGTTCTCGAGCGCCAAGGGGATGATGTCGTTCCCGAAGTCGTTCCCCTTCGTCTCCCGCAAGGCGCGGAGGAGATACGTCGCGTCGAACGCGTAGATCCCCATCGATGCGAGATTGCTCGCCGCCTCCTCTGGCTTCTCCTGCCACTCGACGATGCGGCCGCTCGGATCCGTTCTCGCGACGCCGAGGTGGCGCGTCTCCTCCCACGGAACCTCTCTCATGGCAATCGTGAGCTGCGCGCCCCGCTCGCGGTGGAACCGGAGCATCGGCGAATAATCCATGTAGTAAATGTGATCGCCGGAGAGGATCAGCACCTGCTCCGGATCGCCCCGCATCATCTGGTCGAGGTTCTGGCGGATCGCGTCGGCCGTTCCCCGGTACCAATCCGAGTCTTTTTCGCCGGTCCGCGGGGGGAGGATCTTGATCCCGCGCGTTCTCCCGACCATGTCCCACGGCTCTCCGGTGCCGAGATGGCCCATGAGCGAGAGCGGTTTGTACTGGGTGAGAACGCCGACGCTCCCGATTCCCGAGTTCATCACGTTGCTCAGCGTGAAGTCGATGATCCGGTACATCCCGCCGAAAGGGACGGCCGGCTTCGCGCGGAGGTGCGCGAGGATGTTGAGGCGCGTCCCGCCTCCCCCCGCGAGGAGCATGACGACCGTCTCCCTCATGTGATCAGCTCCCCCGACTCGTACGACGGGCGGTGGAAGTGCTCCGGGCTGAAGCGCGGGCCGACGACGCAGTTTCGCCCGATCCGGATCCCCTCCGGGACGTGCGCCTTCTTCCCGACGAGCGTGATCCCCGAGGAGAGGAGGTCCGGGAAGGAGCGGTTCGGCGTGCGTGCGTCTCCGTGCCCGATGCGCGCGTTCCCCGCGATCACGGCCTTCTCGTCGGCGATCACCTTGTCGAGGAGGGCGCCGGGCCCGACCCTCACCTCCGGGAAGAGGATCGAATCGCGCACGACCGCCCCCTCCGCGATCCGGCAGCCGGGGAAGACGATGCTGCGGGAGACGTGGCCGCCGACGACGCATCCCGCGCTCACGCGGGAGTCGGAGACGTGCGCCCCCGGGAGGATCACCGCCGGCGGACGGTCACGGAGGTTCCAGGCGTCGAGGTTCGTCCGGACCTGCCACGCTTCGAGATCGACCCGCGGCCTCTCCCCGAGGAGGTCCATGTTGGCGCGCCAGTACTCCTCGATCGTGCGGCTGTACGCCCAGTAACCGCGGTGGCGGAACCCGTACGCGCGGTAGTGCCCGAGCATCGCCGGGATGATGTCGCGTCCGAACTCCCACGAGGTCCCGCGGCGGGCGTTCTCCGAGACGAGCCTGGCGAGGAGGTCGGGCCGGAAGAGATAGATGGTCATCGAAGCCCAGCTTCCTCCCGGGTCCTCCGATTTCTCCGCGTAGTCGAGAAGCCGCCCGCCGGTCGCACCGTCCTCGCCGTCGATCCGGCCGATTCCGAATCGCCGAACCTGATCGCGCGGGACCTCGACGAAGACCGCCGTCATATCGGCCTTTTTCTTGTTGTGATAGCGAATGAGAGAACGATAATTCATATGATAAATATGATCGCCGGAAAGAATGAGGACCAGGTCCGGCTGGTGCTGGTCGATGAACTCGAGGTTCTGATAGACCGCGTCGGCGGTCCCGCGGTACCAGTCGGTGTCGGCGAGCCCTTTCTGGGGAGAGAGGAGAGAGGCGCCCCGGTCGCGCCCGATGAGATCCCAGGAGGCGCCGATCCCGACGTGGTGGATGAGCGAGAACGACCGGTACTGCGAGAGAATGCCGACCTGCTCGATCTCGGAGTGCATGAGGTTGCTGAGTGCGAAGTCGATCACCCGGTACGCGCCTCCGAAGGGGAGGGCGGACTTCGGCCGCTCGAGGGTGAGGACGGAGAGCTCGTCCACACGCCCGCCGGCCAGAATCATCGCGAGCACGCGGCACATATCGACCTCTCGTTCGGGGAGAAGGGGCGGTCGTCTGCGCGCGATGGTACCAAATA
>JBDRFQ010000065.1:0-9453 GCA_043818685.1 Candidatus Eiseniibacteriota bacterium | reverse complement strand
TCTTCCGCCACGTCCCGCCCGACCTCCGGCCCCGGCTCTTCTCGCTCGGCGTCCTCGAGGGCGTCGCCGAGTACTACTCCTCCGACTGGAGCGATCTGAACGATCTCGTTCTCCGCGACATCGTCCACGAGGGGATGCTCGTTCCGTTCCAAGAGCTCGGGCCACAGCACGGGTATCTCGTCTACGTGGAAGGGCTCTCGTTCTTCCGCTACCTCTCCGAGAAATACGGCGAGGAGAAGATCGGGGTCCTTCTCGAAAGCCTCTACCGGGGCTACCGGGAGAGCGACATCTTCGCGGCGGTCTACGGCGAAGAGCTCGACACGCTCAGCATGAAGTGGGAGCTCTCGGTCCGAAGGAACGTCCTGTCGCGATTCCCCGAGCAGGAGGACATCATCGAGTACGCGAAGCCGGTCGGCGACGGGGTTTACGTCGGCCCCCCAGCGCGCCGACGGGGGCCGCGTTCTCTTCGCATCGTTCCGGCGGGGACGGGCGGAGATCCGCGTGGCGAGCGGCGGGAGGTCCGGGGGGATCGCCAAGGACGGGCTCCCCGGCTTCGAGTCGCTCCATCTCGGCGACCCGAACCTGGACGTGCGCGGGGACCGCGCCGCCTTCGTCGCCCTCAGCAAGGGACGGGACGAGGTGGTTGTCGTTTCCCTCCCCGGCGGCGAGGTGCTCGCCCGGAGACGCTTCGAGCCGCTCCTCACCATCGAGTCGCTCGCGCTCTCTCCGGACGGCCGGGAGGCGGTGGTCGCCGCGCTCCACGAAAGCGGGCGGGGCGATCTCTTCCACTTCTCGATCGACGGGGGACCGCTCGAGAGGCTCACCGACGATCTCGCCCACGAGACCGGCCTCGACTGGGGCGAGGAGGGAATCCTCTTCGTCGCGGACCGCGAGAAGCCCGGGCGCTACGATCTCCATCGGATCGACCCGGCCGGAAACGAGGCCCGGATCCTTCATCTCTCAACATCCGTCGGAAGCCCGCGCTGGACGAAGGAGAACGGGATCCTCTACCTGACGCGCGAGATGGACCGGCCGATGAACGTCCATCTCTTCGATCCGGTGGCGGGGACGACGGTTCCCGTGACCCGCGACGCCGTCGGAATCTCCGCCCTCGACGTCGACGGAGACACGCTTTACCTGCGAACGAATCGAAAGCTCCGCTTTCGGATCTGGAAGACCGCCCTCTCCCCGCTCGTCGATCCCGCGAAGGCGGAGCCGGTCCCCGCGGCGGCGCCCCCCGTCCCGTGGATCCCGCCCGAGCCGGTCGCCCACGAGAAGGCCCCGTACCGCCGGAAGTACGGGCCCGACATCTTCTTCCTCACGGGCAACGCGTTCTACAGCCAGACCCTCCTCGGGTTCTCCGACATCCTGGGCGACCGGAAGATCGCCCTCTTCCTCGGCTCGAACGCGAACCGCTCGGACGACATCCTCAAGTACCTCTCCGGAGGCCTGACGGTGCACTTCCTCGAGAAGAGGACCGACTACCGGCTCGGGGGATTCCACATCGCCGACGAGTACCTGACCGACCGGCGCGGCTTCTTCTTCCGGCGGGAGACTGGGATCCTCGGGGGGCTGACCTATCCCCTCGACCGGTTCCGTTCGATCGGCGTCAACCTCCTTCTCAAGCACGTCAGGGAGGAGCCTCTCGGCACCGGATCGGGCCGCGACTTCGGCGAGGCGACGGTTCAGGGAATACTCGGCTACGACACCGCGGTGCCGGACCGTTTCGGCTACGGCTTCGGAAGCGGGGTTCTCTCGAGCCTCCTCTTCTCCACCGATCTCCAGCTCAGCCCGGAGAGGACGATCCGGAGCAACACGGTGCTCGGTGATCTTCGCTTCTATTTCCCGTTCCCGTGGGACATCACGTGGGCGAACCGCCTGAGCGGGGGCTTCTCCTCCGGGGAGTTCCCGGAGCAGATTCTGATCGGAGGGTCGCTCACCCTCCGCGGATACGATTACCTTTCGCTCCGCGGGGACCGCTACCTGCTCGCGAACGAGGAGCTCCGCTTCCCGCTCCCCCTCCGCGTGCTCGTGGGGGATCTCGCCGTCGTCTCGCGCCTCCAGGGGGCGCTCTTCCTCGACGCCGGGGACGCGTGGTTCGAGGGGCGCTCGCCCCTCGCCCGCGGATCAGCCGGGTTCGGGCTGCGAAACGGCATCGGGGGCGCCGTCCTCCGCTGGGATCTCGCCAAGAAGTTCGAGCGGCGCCGGTTTCAGGAGGGCTGGGAGACGGACTTCTTCATCGGGTGGAATTTCTAGCCTGAATCATGCCCGCGGCGGTCACCGAACGGGAACCGGGTTTCCCCCGTCGTCGACGGCGACGAAGACGACCCCCGCCTCGGTCACGCGGACGACCTCATCGGGATTCCCCTCGCGCTGCGCCTCGACCACGACCTTGGTCGCGATCGACGTGCGCCCCACCTTCGTCACCTCGGCGTAGAACGAGATGAGGTCCCCGACGTAGACCGGCTTCTTGAAGACGACCTCGTGCATGGAGACGGTGACCACCTTTCGCCGCGTCACGCGCTTCGCGGCGACCGCCCCCGCCTGGTCGATGTACGAGAGAATGATCCCGCCGAAGATCGTCCCGTGCGGGTTCGTGTCCCGCGGGAGGAGGGTGATCCGGATCGCCGGATCGCGAGGCCGTTTCGATGGATCCATGCGCCTTTCCTTGGGGGATCGCCCCGCTCGACCGCCGGTCGCGTTCGGGTGCCGAGTCTAACGAAAAACCGCTCGCGTGGGAAGCGGAGGGTCCGGTAGGGTTTCGTCGGGCCGCGGTCCCGCGCCCGCCGCGGGGACGGCCGCGCCGTCGCGGACGCTCGGTGGACGCTGGACGGCCGCGCCGACCGTGCCGATTCTCCGGGGGTAGCCGTCCGGGCAGGAGGTTTCGGGTTGAAACGCCTTCTCTTCGCGCTCGCCGCGTCCGTGCTCCTCGCCGCGTCCCTCGCGCACGCGTCGAGCGCCAAGCTCGAGAGCGCCCTCGCCGAGCTCGCCGAGCGACGCGGAGCGGACGGCCCGGCGAAGGCGCGCGCGTTCGCCTCGGAGAACCTCGTCCCCCTCGAGGGGGATTCGGTCCTCGTCACGATCCGGCACGCGTGGGGGGCGAGCACGGACGCGATCGACTTCGACTCGCTCGCTTCCGTCGGGGTCCGCGTCCTCGCGCGCTCGCGGAGCTTCGTCCGCGCCCTCGTCCCGATCGACGCACTGGAGGCCGCGGCCGCGTGCCCCGGCGTCGCCTTCGTGCAGAGGCCGATCACCGGGCACCCGCTCGTCGTGAGCCAGGGGGTCTCGCTCACCGGCGCGGACATCCTTCAGTCGCTCGGCCACGACGGGTCGGGCGTGCGCGTCGCCGTCCTCGACACCGGGTTCATCGGGTGGGTGGACGCGATGAACCACGGCGAGCTCCCCCCCTCGGTCGCGGCCCGCACGTTCGACTTCAGCGGGAGCGGCTTCGCGACCGACACCAAGCACGGGACCGCGGTCGCCGAGGCGGTGGTCGACATGGCGCCGGGCGCAGACCTCTATCTGATGAAGATCGGGGACGGGGCGAGCCTCGAGACCGCGCTCGACACCTGCGTCGCACGCGGGATCGACGTGATCAACCACTCGGTCGGCTGGTTCGGGCAGCCAGGGGACGGGAGCGGCGCCATCTGCGCGGTCGCGGACTCGGCGAGGAGCCGCGGAATCCTCTGGGTCAACGCGGCGGGGAACCACGCGTGGGGGCACACCGAGGGGATCTTCACCGACACCGACGCCGACGGGTGGCACGAGTTCTCGCCGGGGAGCGAGGAGATCCTGATCAACGTCTCCGATCCGACCGAAGCGGTCCGCATCCACTTCACCTGGGACGCGTGGCCGGCGACGAACCAGGACTATGACCTCTACCTCCTGAGCCAGATGGGGATGACGATCGCCTCCTCGACGAACTCGCAGGCGGCCTTCGCGCAGGAGCCGTGGGAGTACATCGGCCACCTGGGAGGCGCAGGCACCTTTAAGATCAAGATCAAGAAGGTCTCCACCACGAGCGACCACGCGTTCGACCTCTTCGTGATGGACCAGGATCTCCAGACGCACCGGGTGACGGGCGGGAGCCTCCTCTCCCCCGCTGACGCGGTGGGAGCGGTCGCGGTCGGCGCGATCGGCCGTACCTCGTGGGCCGCGGGCCCGCAGGAGTACTTCAGCTCGCAAGGACCGACGAACGACGGCCGAGTCAAGCCGGACCTGTGCGGACCGGACAACTGCGACAGCCACACCTACGGCGCCTGGTGGGGAACCTCGCTCGCCTCGCCGCACGTCGCGGGCGCCGCCGCCCTCCTCCTCTCCGCGTACCCTTCGTGGAACGCGGACAGCGCCCGCGCCTCGCTCCTGGCCGGCGCGACCGATCTCGGGGCCGCGGGGCCCGACTCGGTCTACGGGCACGGGAAGCTCCATCTCTCCGCGCCGCCGCCGAGCCCGCTGGTCTCCTTCACCGCCGCGGCAGGGAACGGCGAGGTCGTTCTCTCCTGGACGAACCCTTCGGACATCAACTTTCAGTCGACGACGGTCCGCTACTCCACGACCGGGTTTCCGACCTCCCCCGCCGGCGGCTTCCCGATCGGCGTCTTCGCCGGGGCACCGGGGTCCGATTCGGCCTTCACGCACGCGGGGCTCGCGAACGGCACGACCTATTGGTACGCCGCGTTCGCGTACGACGGCGTCTCGTACTCGGCCGCCGCCGAGGCGAACGCGACGCCGAGCCCGCCCGACGCCCCTTCCGCGCCCGTCCTTCAGGCGCTCAAGGGGGATGAAGAGGTCATCGTCGAGTGGACCGCCCCCTCCGATCCGGACCTCGAGGGGATCCGGATCGAGTACGGGACCGCACCGCTCCCCGGCACCGTGGCGGCCGGTCTCTTCATCCCGGGCGGGGGCTTCTACGCCTCGGCCCCTTCGGCGACCGGGCGCGACACGCTGACCGGCGCGACGAACGGCACGACCTACTACTTCAACGCCTTCGCCTACGACTCGACCGGGCACTACTCGGCGGCCGCCCAGGCGTCCGCGACGCCAGAGGACACGATCCCTCCAGACCCTCCCGTCTCGTTCGCGGCCGAGGGGGGGCATGACCTCGTCCAGCTCCGCTGGACGAACTCGCCCGCCTCGGACCTCGTGGGGATCATGATCCGGTTCTCGACCGTCTCACCCCCGGCGACCCCCGTGGACGGCGACACGATGATGACCGGAGCGGCCGGACTGGTCCCCGGGTGGCCGAGCCAGCCGGACAGCTTCACCCACTACGGGCTCCTCGCGGGGACGACTTACTACTACTCGGCCTTCGCCGTCGACGACGCGTCGCTCTACTCGACCCGCCTCGTCGACTCCGCGACGACGAACCCGGCGAGCGCCGTCGACACGATCCCGCCCGGCCTCCCGATCGCCTTCAGCTCGTGCCCGGGCGACGGGGAGATCCGCCTCGAGTGGATC
Source organism: Candidatus Eiseniibacteriota bacterium (assembly GCA_043818685.1). Classification (GTDB taxonomy): domain Bacteria; phylum Orphanbacterota; class Orphanbacteria; order Orphanbacterales; family Orphanbacteraceae; genus VGIW01. The sequence continues at coordinate 3,996 of JBDRFQ010000065.1, read as the reverse complement.
AACCCGGTCGCGGCCGATTTCGCCTCGCTCCGGATCCGCTACTCGACGAGCGCCTACCCGGCGACCCCGTCGGGCGGGACCGCGATCGAGAACGGCGCCGGCGGGATCTTCCCCGGGGCCCCCGCGTCGGACAGCTTCTTCGTACATCAAGGGCTGGCCAACGGGACCCCGTACTATTACTCGGCGTTCGCGTACGACGGGTCGGGGAACCACGCGCCGGCCGCGCACGTCCAAGCGACCCCGGCGGACACGGTCGCTCCGGGCCCGGTCCTCGGGTTCACCGCGACGCCCGGAGAGGGGACGATCGCGCTCGCCTGGACCAACCCCCCGGACGCGGACTTCGCCCACGCCTCGATCCGCTTCGACACGACCGCGTATCCGTCGTCCCCGACGGACGGCCTCCCCGTCCCCGCCGGCGGCTCCGGCATCTTCCCCGGCGCCCCCGGCGCGCACCGGTCCTTCACGCACACGAAGCTGATCGGCGGGGCGACCTATTACTACGCGGCCTTCGCGTTCGACGCCGACTCGAACGGGGCCGCGGCGGCGAACGCATCGGCCTCGCCCGCGGACACGACGCCGCCCGGGCCCCTTCAGCTCTTCACCGCCGCGGCCGGGATCGACAACATCCTCGTCCAGTGGACGAACCCGACCGATCCGGACTTCGCCGGGACGATGGTCCGCTTCTCCCCCATCGCGTTCCCGACGAGCCCGACCTCCGGCTTCCCCGTGCCGAACGGATCGAACGGCTTCTTCCAGGCGACCCCGGGGGAGGCGGGCTCCTTCGTCCACACCGGCCTCACGAGCGGCCTCACCTATCGCTACGCCGCCTTCCCCGCAGACCGGAAGGGGAACTACGGGCCCGGCTCGCAGGCGAGTGCGGCGATGCTCGACACGGTCGCGCCTCCCCCGCCGGCCGCATTCACGGCGACGGTCTCGGAGCTGGGGATCACGCTTCGCTGGACGAGCGCGAGCGCGTCGGATTTCGTCGGCACGTTCATCGTCTTCTCGACCGAGGCGGTGCCTCTCGACCGGCTCGGCGGGGCACCCGTCCCCTCCCCGCTCGGCGGCTTCTTCCCCGGGAGCCCCGCCGCAACCGATTCCTTCGTGCACGAGGATCTCGCCGAGGGGACGACGCACTACTACGCGGCGTTCAGCTACGACGGCGTTCCGAACTTCTCGGCCGGCGCGGCCGATTCGGCGGCGACGCCGGGCGACACGACCGCCCCCGAGCTCGCCCTCGGGATCCTCCCGAACCCTTACCTACTCTACTATTTGGATCTCTACCTTCTCGGGTCGGAGCCTCTGGATCCGGAATCGGTCTTCGTGACGGCAGCGGGAGCGCCGGTCCCGATGGAAAGGAACGATCCGAACGAGGAGGTGTGGCTCGGGAAGACGAGGCTCGCGGAGGCGGGGCCCGTCTCGGTTTTCGCCGCGGCGGCGGATCTCGCCGGAAACCGCGCGGAGGCGACCGGGAGCCTCTCGTACGCCGCATCGAAGGGCGGGCCGCTCGCCCTCGCGAGCCCGGATGGGGCGATCACGCTTCGCGCGGACCCGGGCGCGGCATCCGCGGCGTTCGCCCTTTACATTATTCCGACCGGATGGGAGACCGAGCCCCGCGGAATCGCTCCGGGGAAGTCCTCCCGGCCGGCCGTGCTCGCCGGAGAGGGGGCCTACGCGATCGGGTCGGCCGGCGATTGGCCTCCGGGCGGAGCGCGCGTCGAGCTCCTGCTCGATGCGGAGGCGTGGGAGGGCGTTCCCGCCGGGGAGATCGCCCTCGAGCACTCGGCCGGAGGGACGATCGGGCTTCTCGTCGACAAGGAGCGCTCCACGGCGAGCGGCCCCCTCGCGACCCCCGGGGTGATCCGCCTCGTCAGGGATCCGAGCGCTCCGAGCCGGCCGGCCGGGCCCTCGCTTCTCCTCCTCGAGGCGAACGCTCCGAACCCGTTCAACCCGGAGACCGCGATCCGATTCACGGCCGGCGCGGCCGGGCGCGCGCGTCTCACCGTACACAGCGTCTCGGGGAGGCTCGTCCGGACCCTGTTCGACGAGGAGGTGTTCCCCGGAACGCACGAGGTCCGCTGGGACGGGCGGGACGACGCGGGGATCCAGGCGGGGAGCGGGGTTTACGTGTATCGGATCGAAACCGAGGCCGCGGCGGACGCGCGCCGGATGGTCCTCCTGAGATAGGGAAAGGGATCGAGATGAAGCGGCCGGAGAGATCGATGCGAGCGGCGGCTCTCCTTCTTCTCGCCGGATGGCTCCTTGGGGGGTGCGGCGGGGGCGGCGGCGGATCGGCCCCGGGCGTGGACGACCCCGCGGACCTCACGAACTCCGGCTGGGCGGCGTTCGAGAGCGGCGAATGGACCGAAGCGGCCGCGCTCTTCCGCTCGGCGATCGCGGCCGACTCGATCTACGGGGACGCGTACAACGGGCTCGGCTGGACCCGGGCCCGCGCCGACTCGCTCGGCGCCGCGGTCGAGGCGTTCGACGCGTCGATCCGCACCGGCCTCAAGTCCGCCGACCCGCACGCGGGGAAGGCGGTCGTGCTCAGGGACCTCACCCCGCCCGACTATCCGGGGGCGATCGCGGCGGCGCGGGCCGCCCTCTCCTGGAGCCGGGACTATCGGTTCGATCACGACGCCTCCTTCGATTGGATGGACCTCCGCGTTCTTCTCGCCCAATCGCTCTTCGCGATCACCGACTACGAGATGGCCAACGCCGAGGTCGACACGATGGGCGGCACCCCGGCGACGCCCGGATCCCCCTCCTTCGCCCGGAATCTTCTCGCCGAAATCGAGCGCCTCTCCGTGGAGAGCGCGCGCTGACCCTTGCACCGGCCGTTTGGCCGGCCCCGAAATCTCACTTGACAGCCGGGCCCCCGGCGACTACACTTCCTCTTTGTGTTGAAAACCGGTAGGCCGGCAGGGAGAAAAGAGACTAAACTCTAGCATTTTCAACAAGTTCGACAACCACTTCGTCATCGCCCTTTGGAAACCAACCGGATCGGTTGGTTTTGCGGCATTCGGGCCTCATGGAAGCGAGCGAGATGCAGAAACACAAGCGCAACATACTGTTCGGGGCTGCGCGCGTCCTCCTGGCGCTTCTCTGCCTCGGGTTCCTCGCCTGGGGAGACGTTCCGGACCCGGAGAGCCCGGCCGATCCCCCGAGGATCGTGTCCGGGGACAGGCCGGAGGTGGGCGACTACCGGCACCCGGGGCGCGTCGTCACGCTTCTTCCGCCCCTCGAGGTTGTTGTAACCGCTTATTCCCCAAGAGAATGTGAGACAGACTCCACACCCGGGCTGACCGCGATCTCCACCCCGGCACGCCCCGGAGTGATCGCCCTCTCGAGAGACCTAATCCGCGCCTTCAACCCGACCGCCCCCTTCCGCTTCGGCGACCGGGTCCGCGTCGAGGGGATCGGCGAGTTCGTCGTGGAGGACACGATGAACGAGCGGTGGAGCCGCCGCGCGGACATCTTCTTGGAGTCGACGGAGGAGGCGATCCGGTGGGGGAAGAGACGGCTCGCGATCACTCTCGTCGAGCAGGCGGGCGGCTCGAGCGGTTCCGTTCGTAGAGAAGCCTCAGCCCCTTCAGACTGAGAAGAGGATCCACCCGGTCGATCGAGCGCGAGCGCGGTGCCACGAGGGACGAGAGGCCTCCGGTCGCGATCACCATCCCGCCGCCCAGCTCGTCTCGGATCCGCGCGACCATCCCGTCGATCATCGATGCCGCACCCCAAAGAACGCCGGAACGGATCGACTCGTCGGTGCTCCGCCCGATCGCGCGCTCGGTGAACGCGAGCTCCGCGCGGTGGAGGCGGGCGGCGCGGCCGGCGAGCGCGTCCGCGCCCATGCGGACCCCGGGCGCAATCGCCCCCCCGAGGAAGACACCGTCAGAGTTGACCGCGTTGAAGGTGGTCGCCGTGCCGAGATCCACGACGACGACCGCTCCCCTCGCCTCGGCAAAACCGGCGACCGCGTCCGCGATCCGGTCG
>JBDRFQ010000064.1:0-3725 GCA_043818685.1 Candidatus Eiseniibacteriota bacterium | reverse complement strand
AAGGGGCAGACGTCGGTCGCGCCCATCCGCGGATGCTCCCCGCCGTGCTTCGTCATGTCGATCAGCTCGGCCGCCTTGGCGATGAGGAGGAAGGCCCCCTCGACGACCTGGTCGGGCGAGCCGACGAGCGTGATCACGGTCCGGTTCGTTGCCTGGCCCGGGTCGACGTCGAGGACGGTGACCCCCGCCTTCCCCGCCGCGGCCACGACCGCCTCGATCACCGCACGCTCCCGGCCTTCGCTGATGTTGGGCACGCATTCGACGAGAGCCATGTTCTATCTCCCTGATTTCAAAGGGTTTACATGGTCACGCTTGCAGCCGGACGAGCCGCCGGCCCCGCGGCCGGTGCCCTCCCCGGCCACCCATTAGACCATACATGAGGGGGCAACCTCAATCGGCAACGAGGCGTAGCCTGGCCGCGTCACGCCGCCGCCGCGGCCCCTTGGCCGGCCGCCCGTCCCTCCGAAGAGGGCGTTGTCACACGCCCGCATCCTCTGGTACCTTCACCGGGACCCTGGGGAGATTCGTTCGGTTGCCGGCCCGGGGAGAACCCGCCTTGGGAGGATCGTGCGTGGAGAACCTTCGTGAGACGCTGAGACTGAGCGAGGACCCCCTCGGCGGAGCCGTCCGGCTCGACCGGGAGACGGTGGAGCGGATCGACCGCGCGATCGAGGCAAGCCTCGAGGAGGGGCAGGGCGCCAGCTACCTCACCCTTCTCAACCCGCTTCTTCAGGGGAAGGACGCGGGCGGGGCGGTGGTCTATGCCGCGGCCTCCCTCCAGGCGCGGGTGGGGGACGAGGCCGTGGCGCGCCAGCTCTTCCTCCGCATCTGCGAGCGCCTCGAGCACCAGGAGAACTGGGAAGGACTCGCGTCGGTCCTGGAGCCCGCCCTGCGGTACGCGGCGTCGCCGGAGCTGGCCCGCGCGGCGGCGCGCGCGTGGGAGAAGGGAGGGAGCTCGCACGTCTCCCTCTCGCTTCTCGAGCGGGCGCACGCCCTGAACGGGGAGGATCGCCGGGTTCTCTGGGCTCTCGGGCGCGCCCGCGTGGAGGCGGGAGACGCGGGCGGTCTCGATCTCGTCGCGCGCTCTCTCCCCGGCTTCGCCGAGCACAAGCAGATCGAGCGGATCGAGGAGGGGGTCCTCTACATCCTGGAAGACCCGTCGCGGGAGCGCCTCGCCGACGTCCTGCTGGCGATCGATCATCTGGTTCGGGCGGGCGAGGCATCGGTCGCCGTCAACCTCTTCGAGATCGCGCACCCGGCCTTCTCGGCGAACGGGCTCGCGGCGGAGGAGTGGGCCCTCCTCCGGCGCGCGCTCGAGAAGTCGACGGACCGGGAGGCGTACCGCAAGGCGGCGGCGGCGGCCGGAATCGCGGCGCACGCGTCGCTCCGCGATCCGCAGAAGCTCCTCGACACCGCGGGGGTCGCGAACCGGGACGTTCCGACCGAGGATGCCCTCGCGATGCTCGACCGCCTGCTCGAGATGCCCCCGGGGCGCCACGTCTCTCACCAGGGATGGGGGGTCGGCGAGATCCTGGAAAACGACGGCGAGACGCTCCATCTCCGCTTCGACGAGAAGGGGGACCATCGGATGAGCGTCTCCCTCGCGCGCACCGCCCTCACGCTCCTCGACCCCACCGATCTCCGGGTGAAGGTCTTTCGCGATCGCGAGGGGATGATGGCGGCCCTCAAGAAGAACCGCGCCGACTTCCTGTACCATGTTCTTGAACATTTGAAGGGCGAAGCGACCCAGGATGAGATCAAGAAGACGCTGGTGACGCTCGGCATCCTGGTCCCCTCCCGCTGGGCGGATTGGTGGAAGGGGGCGAGGAAGGAGGCCGAGGCGGACGCGCGGTTCGATTTCTCCCGGTTCTTCCGGAAGGTCGTTCGGATCCGGAGCGCGAAGGAGCTCTCCTCGCCCCTCCCCGAGGTGGATCTCGCCCGGAGGCTCCGGAAGGGGCTCGACCTCCTCTTCCGCTTCCTCGATCAGCACCCGGAGGAGTCGGGCCACGTGGCGGCGCGCTACGGCGAGGAGCTCCGCTCGATCGCGGCCGAGGACACGCGCCCCGCCTCCGAGCGCCTCCTCGCCCATCTCCTCCTCCGCTTCGTCGGCATCGCCGATCCGGAGGGGTTTCAGGCAGCGCTTGCGGCCTTCACGCGTTACCCGGATCTCGGGCCGTTCAGCACGGAGCAGCAGAAGGCGCTGCTCGAGCTGGCGCCGGAGGATCGCAAGGGCCCTGTCGCGGCGGTCCTTCTCGATTCGAAGGCCGTCGCGGTCCGCAAGGAGGCCTGGGCGGTTTTCCGGGAGCGGGAGGAGCGCGAGATCTGCCAGGTTCTCGACGCAAGCCCCTCCCGCCCGAACGCGGTCCTCCACGTCGCCCGCGAGCTGATCGACGGGGACTCGCGCTGCGTGTGGACCTGCGTGCACGCGCTCATCAGCATCGTGGAGAGCCCGGAGAGGGAGACGTTTCGCAAGCACGCCCTGGAGATGCTCGTCTCCCCCGCGTTCCGTGAGAGGATGCGGTCGGAGGAGGCAACACCGGAGGAGGCTCGCTACCTCCGGAACCGCCTCATCGAATGGAAGCACTCCGAACGGCACCTCTACCCGATCCTGGAGGTGCTGGAGCCGACCCCGCTCCGGGCGATCGCCGAGGAGGTCGAGGCGAAGCGCCGGTCTCTCCGCCCGCAGGCGGAGAAGGACGCCTACGATCGGTACGGGGACTGGATCCTGATGGCGCGGGCCACGCTCGTCCGCCTCCAGAAGGAGGTCGAAACGCTCGACTGGGATCTGAAGACCACGATCCCGCGCGAGATCCAGAAGGCGCGCGAATACGGGGATCTCAGCGAGAACGCCGAATACGACGCGGCGAAGCAGAAGCAGGCGGAGGTGTCGCGCCGCCTCGACGAGCTCCGGGAGCGGGTGCGCCGGGCGAGGGCGATCGAGGAGATCGAGGTCCGCGAGGACGAGGCGGGCCCGGGAACCGAGGTGGACCTCGTTTCGGATTCGGGGGAGACGCGCACCTACTGGATCCTCGGCGAGGGTGACCGCGATTTCTCCGGCGAGGTCGTCTCGTACCGCGCTCCGCTCGGCGGCCTGCTTCTCGGGAAGAGGGTGGGGGACGAGGTGGGGCCGATCATGGACCGCACGTTCCGGATTGTCGCGATCCGGAAACGCCTCCCCGCGGGCGTCGGCGGGGAGGAAAGCTGAGGCGCGAACCGTCCGGCCGCAGCCCGGAGTTTGATAGGCTCGTACAGTAAGGGAGTAGAGAGAATGGATTCCTTGCTCGATCGGTTCTTGAGGTACGCAAAAGTCGAGACGACCGCGGTGGACGAGACGGAAAGCTATCCGAGCTCCCCCGGCCAGCTCGCGCTCGGTAAGATCCTCGTGAAGGAGCTCTTGGCGCTCGGCCTCAAGGACGCGAAGCAGAACAAGCACGGCATCGTCCTCGCCACGATCCCGGGAAACGTGAAGACCGCGCCGACCGTCGCGTGGCTCGCGCACATGGACACCTCCCCCGAGGCGAGCGGCAAGAACGTCAAACCGGTCGTTCACAAGAACTACAACGGGAAGGACATCGTCCTCCCCGGCGACAAGTCGAAGGTGATCCGCGTCGCGGAAACGGAAGGGCTGAATGAGCGCAAGGGGAAGACGATCATCACGTCCGACGGGACGACGCTTCTCGGGGCGGACGACAAGGCGGGCGTCGCGGTGATCATGACCGCCGCGG
>JBDRFQ010000063.1:0-4030 GCA_043818685.1 Candidatus Eiseniibacteriota bacterium | reverse complement strand
CGGGTCTGCCGAACCATCAGGCTCTGGAAGACGACCGGATCGCATGGTCGCTTCTCTGGTTTCTCTGCGGGTTCGCTATGCTGCCGTGGTCCTACCCCTTCCATCTCGGCGTGAACGGCATCCACCGCCTCTTCCGGGCTGTGGTGGAGAGATCCAAGGAGCGGTCGGTGGCGGGACGGCTGTTCATCGTCGGCGAGTTGCCGGAGGAGCTCGCGAGCTTCCGGCATCGGATCGCGTTCCACCTGAACGCGATCGGGGGGAACGTCGTTCAGTGGGCGGACGGGACGGAGGAGAAAACTGTCCACGCATTCACGGGAGACATCGGTCTGCACGTCAAGCTCTGTCGAGAAGGGCAGAGCGCGGTCCCGCCGAAGATCCGGTGCGCCTTCTGCAACTACAACAACGAGACGGTCCTCCGGGGCGAGAACTACCACGTCCCGTCCGAGATGCGCGAGGCGGCACTCCCGCGCCTCGGTTCGGCGATGATCTATCTTTGCCAGTTCCACTACCCGTACCGGGACGGGCCTGGCGGTCCCGCCCCACACCTGAACCGGCCGAACGTGCGGGTCGTGTGAAGTGGAACCGCGACGTGCGGTTCCGGGGGCACCCGCCAGGGACGCCGGGGGAGGGCGGAGGATCGGGACGTACAAAGGAGAGCGCGGAGTGGTCATGATGTCCGATTGCGATGAGCTTGGAGGGCTGCGCACAAACGTGACATGAAAGCGTATTTCTTTTCTTGGAACGCGGGCACCGATCCTGAAGCGCGCCCCGTTCGGGTCTCCGGGCCTCTCCGGGGCCCCATCTTCGGGGGCTCGAATCGGTTGGTGACCCATGTCTCCGCTTCGTTCGCATCATCCTCCCGCGACGACGAAGTTCCGGATCCGGATCAGGTCGTACACGGCCACGGTGAAGACGAACATCCACCCAACGCGTTCCCTCCCTCGGTGCCGCGTCTTCCGCATGAGCCCGATCGTCTTCATCCACCCGTAGATCTCCTCGATCCGCTTCCGCAATCGCTGACTGATTGGGTATCCCGGATGTCGCGTGGTGCGGCCGTCGATCGCGCTCGACCGGTTCTTCGTGTTCTGGGCCACGTGGGGAACGCCGTTCAGGCGCCGCACGTCCCCAACGAAGCCGGCCGTGTCGAAGTTCTTGTCCGCTCCCACTGTGATCGGCCGCGGCGTCTTCACCTGTTGGATCATCACGAGTGCCGCCGCGCGCTCCATCGACCCGTTCGCCTCCGTCACCATCGCGTTCACCGTCAGACCGTTCCGGTTCTCCATCAGCAGGTGCCCCAGGTACGCCAGCTTCGCCTCGCTCCCCTTCGTCTTCTTATAGAGACGGGCCTCGGGATCCGTCGTGGACGCGTGCGTCGCGTTCGATCGCTTCTCCCCATGGAAGTCGACCGTCGGGTTCCCGGGATCGTCGTCGGATCGATCCGGCGCCCCGGTCTTCTTCCGGAAGCTCTTCTGCCCCGCCCAGGCTTCGATCAGCGTCCCGTCCACCGTGAAGTGGTCATCCGAGAGAAGGCCCTCCGAACGCGCCAGCTTCACCACCTGCTCGAAAAACGCCTCGGCGATGTCGCCCCGCAAGAGCCGATCGCGGTTCTTCGTGAAGACCGTCGGGTCCCACACCCCATCGTCCATCGAAAGACCCACGAACCACCGGAACAAGAGGTTGTAGTCGAGCTGCTCCATCAGGAGCCGCTCGCTCCGAATCGTGTAGAGTACCTGGATCAGCAGCGCCCGGAGAAGTCGCTCCGGAGGGATCGACGGACGGCCCGTATCTGCATAGAGCTTCGCAAATCGCGGCGAAAGACCCCTCAGCACACGATCCACCATCCGCCGCAAAGGACGCAACGGGTGGCTCTCCGGGGTCCGGCCTTCCTTCGACACGTAGCTCCACATCTCCTCTGGCTGCTGATCCGATCCGCGCATCTCGTGCCCTCCCTGAAGTGGCCGAGATGTAGAGGACGAGATGCTCGCGTCCGAGCAAGAGAGACAGGAGCTCCTCGGAAGCCTGCAAGACCTCAAACGAGCCACACGGCGGGTGGCTGCCACGCCCAGTAGGCAAGCAGGCTACCGGGTCTTGTGTCTGAGAGGAGTGGAGGACATGCCGTTCGCGAAGCGCGGTTTTGCCTTTCCGTCCCTTCTGTCCATTCTGGCGATACTCGGAGCCGTCGCTACTGCCACTGTTGTGGTAGTAAGAGAGAGCAGGAGACCTCATGTCGCCGAGGCCAGGAGCTTCATGGAAAGAAACAAGGAGCTGGAAAGAGAGATCGCTGAACTTCGGTGGAATATTAGGGTTTTAGAGAAGCGGGCAGCGGAGTTGTCGTGGGCCGTAAGCGGCTATGCTGTGCGAGAACGCCAGGATGATCTTGGTGAGGCAACGAAGGTGGCCGTGCGCGCGACAGAAGGTGTCCCACTGGGGACTTTCATGGGCGAGCTCCAGGAGATAACGGGAGTGCTGGCGTCCGAGGCCAACGAGGGGATGCTCGGTCGCCTCGACTTGATGCTCCGGGCAGTGCGGGCACGTGCTTGCGTGGGAGAGCTAGATCCTTCTCTGGCCGGACACGTCGTCGAGGTTGTTGTCTCACGTGCTGCTTCGTCGGATGTGCCCGCGTGCCAACTCCTCCTCTTCGGGATTCTCTCGGAGGCAATTGTCTCGGAGAAAGAGAATCCGCAGCTCACGTTGAGCGAGCGGACGCTGGAACGCCAAGTACGAAAAGCACTGATTGACGCTGCGGTACGTGGGATAGGGAGAGATCCACCATCAGCAGAGAAATGGCTCGGACTTCTTGTCCGGCCTGCCGGGAAGGCCCCGCTTGGGTACTGGGACCTTGAGAGGTTAGGGGCATGCTTGGCGGATGATTCGCGGGTCACCGAGAAGGCTTGTGAGGTCTTTCGCGTCTTAGAATGTAGGACGTTAGAAGTAGGCGCGGGTGGGCACGCGAAGAAAGAGCACCTCCGCAGGTTCGTTGATATAGAGAGATTTCGGGACACGCCAACCAGCAGAGGGGAACGAGATAAGGGCGTTGAGCAGCGCCCTATGAGGCTGCCGGAGAAGCCGCGGGGGTCGGGCGTGAAGCCCGGGAGGAAGTAAGGCCGAGAAGGGTGTGCCGCGTGGTCCGTTGTTCCCACCCCTGAGAAGGTCGAGTTCGTGGAGGTCAATGTGGTAGAGCTTACCCCCGAGGTTCCCATCGCTTCGCCGCGGCCGCTCGGCGGGGAGCAGGACCGTCCCTGGCTCACCTCCCGCGAGAACGAGTGGCCCCTACGCGCGAAAGCGACCCACGACCGTTCCGTCAATACGTGTGGTGACTGTACGGCGGTTGATACTACCGCTCGTGGAATACCCCATTCCGCTGTTCAGCGGACGATTGGCGTCGGCACTGACACTGTCAGGAAGGAGAGGGAAGATGCGCATGGCTAGACCCGTCTTCGTCGCGCTATTGGCCTACATGGTGGCGGGATCGGGATATGCTCAGGTGGTGGAAGTGTTCCCGACGGCGGGCTATGCCCGACTCGGGGCGGAGGAGGGAGAGGGATTCGAAATGTTGGGAGGAGGATTCGTTGACTACGGGCTCAACGGACAGATTCAAGCCAGTGCCGAAGTAGTGAAGATCTACGTTGGCGAGCCGGATGGCTTCTACCTTCCTCTGTACCTCCTGACGGGGGCGACAAGCGGCGAACTCGGAACTGATGAACTCAACAAGGGGTCTGTTTTCGACCTGGTAACGCCAACGGGCGGGACAGTGAATGCATGCACGAATGCGTACCTGAGCGTGTTCTCGACCAGGAAGCACGTGACCCGTGTTTCACTCTCCGGGTTTCTGAGCGGGAGGCTGGTTGCGGGGCGCGACATCAATACGACGGACTCCCGATTGGCCCCAGCGGTCTACGCGGACATTGGCCTGACATTTCAGACGGGAGCGTGGCTCGCCAACGGGACATACGAGAAAGGCGGGATCTTCTGGTCGCAGGCCAAGTACGCGGTGGCCTACGCGTCTGATTCAGACCTTGAGGCGCTCTTC
>JBDRFQ010000062.1:0-5445 GCA_043818685.1 Candidatus Eiseniibacteriota bacterium | reverse complement strand
ATCGCGAGAGCGGTGGCGGTGTAGGGCTTGCTCCCTCGGACCGCGGACCACCCGAGCTCCTCGCCCGGCTCCAGCGTTCCGATCGCGAGCGTCTTCTGGTTCGGAAGCGACATGCGAAGGGAGATCCTCCCGCTCTGGACGAGATAGAGATACAAGGAACGATCCCCCTCCCGGAAGATCGCATCGCCGTCCGGGAACGAAACCTCTTCGCCGACCGCGGCGACCTTCTCGAGCTCCTTCGGCGTCAGCGCGGAGAAGATCGGAAACATCGACAGATCCGCCGTTTTCATCGCTTCTCTATCCCTCCTCACCCGCTTCGGCCGCTCTGGCGCGGCTCATGCGGTTCGCGAAGCCGTTGATCTTGCGGGCCGCCGCTTCCACCATGGCCGGCAGCGCGGAGCGGGCGGCTTCGGTCAGCCCTTCCCCCGGACCGACGTCCCGCACGCGCATCAGCACGAGCTCCACGCGCGGAAGCTTCATGTCCAAAGCCCGTGCGAGCTCAAACGCGGTTCCGAGATCGAGGTTGTGGAGCGAGAGGCGCGGCCGGAGGAGAAAGCGGGCGTCCCCGAGATCGACCTCGACGATTTCCCCGACCGGCTCCTCCCTCGCCAGCGCCGCGTCCAGCACGAGCGCGAGATCGTATTCCTCGAGCAGCGAGAGGAGATCGATCCCCCGCGCGCCGCCGTCCATCAGATCGACGCCCGGCCGCTCCATGCCGCGTCGTCGGAGCTCCTCGATCGCCGCAATTCCCACCCCGTCGTCCCGGCAGAGGGGATTCCCGAAGGCGATCACGAGGAGGCGTTTGTTAGACAACCTCCACCTCCAGGAAGTGCACCGAGCAGGAGATGCAGGGGTCGTAGGCGCGGACGAGCATCTCGCATGCGCGCGTGATCTCGTCCTGGTTCTTCCCCTTCGCGAGGAGCGCCGGCACGAACCGATGAAGGTCCATCTCAATGTTCGCCTGGTTCTGCGCCGTCGGGATGACGCAGTTCGCGTTCACGACGACTCCCTCGTCGTTCGTCTCGTACTGATGGAAGAGGATCCCGCGAGGGACCTCGACCGCGGCAACGCCCTTCCCCGCCCTCTTCCCGAGCGGCTTGAAGACCGGCGGGTTCTTCACCTTGAAGAGCCGATCGAGCATCTCGATCCCTTCGTCGACGGCCTGCAGGCTCTCGACGACCTGCGCCGCGTTGTTGTCGAAGGGATTGGTCGTCTTCGGCGCGAGGCGGAGCTTCTTCGCGGCGTCGGCCGCCCACGGGGTCAGCCTGTCGTGGTTCAGCTTGTAGCGAGCGAGCGCGCCGACGGCGTAGTTGCCCCGCTTCGTCGCCGCGTGGCGCGCCGTGCTGTGATCGACGGTCCGCTCCGTGAGGAACTTCAGGTAGTCCCCCTCCTCCACCGACTCGCCGGTGGTGCTCGTCACGCGGCCCTGAACGAACTCGTACCGGTCTCCCTCGGAGCGAAGGCCCACGTACTCGGCGGGGCTGTCGAGCGCGGGCGGTTCGAGCCCGGCGAAGAGCCGGACCGTCTCGTCCAGATCGGGGCGCGCCCCTTCGAGAAGCTCCTTCACCCTCCGGAGGTCCTTCCTCGTCGGCCAATAGGTGAACCCGCCGGGGGCCATCGAAACCGGGTGGATCTTCCGCCCGACCAGGATGTCGCACATCTCGTTGGCGGCCTTTTTCAGGCGGAGCGCCATCTTCACGACCTCGGGGTGCGTGCTCGCGAGCGGAATCACGCTTCCCACGTTGAAAAAGTCCGGCGCCACGAGGAAGCAGACGTGGAGGATGTGGCTTTGCAGCGTCTCGCCGTCCATGAGGAGCCGGCGGAGCCACATCACCTCTTCCGGCGCCTCCCAGCCGAGAGCGTTCTCCGCCGCGCGAACGGAGGCGGTCGTGTGCCCGAGCGCGCAGATGCCGCAGATTCGCGCCGTGATGTGGGGAACCTCGTCGATGTAGCGGCCGACGAGCATCGACTCGAAGAAACGCGGAGACTCGACGATCTCGAGCTTCAGCTCCTCGATCTTGCCGTCCGCCGCCCGCACCTTGATGTTCCCGTGCCCTTCGACCCGGGTCAGGTGATGCACGTTCACCTCGAGCTTCTTCATACCGCCACCTCCTTCCGGAGCCGGACCAGTTCTCCGGTGAGGGGCCTGATCTGGTCGTCCCCGCTGTTGAACTGGTTGAGGCGAACGATGACCTCCTCGCGGGAGTACCCCTTCTGGTCCAAGATCTCGACGAGCTCCTCGATCGGCGCCTCCGGGAGAAGACCCCGGCAGGCGCAGCAGCTCTCGCCGTAGGCGGGGCAGACAGCGCGGCAGCCGCTTCGCGCGATCGATCCGAAGCAGTAGATCCCCCGGTCCAGGAGGCAGGGGTTCCCGGCGCGGCGGCACTCGTCGCACACCGGCGTGGTGGGGAGGCGGGGAACCTGTCCCTGGAGGAGGATGCCGATCACGTAGAGGAGCTCGCCCCGGTCGATCGGGCAGCCGGGGATCTCGAAGTCGACCTTGACCACTTCCGAGACTCGCCGCACCTCCGGCGCGACGTTCGTGTCGAAGTCGCGGTCCGGGTAGACCCTCTTCCACGCATCGCGCGCCGCGATGGAGTTCCGCATCCCGTTCAGGCCGGTCGTGACCGCGCACGCCCCGATCGTGGCGAGAAAGGCGGCCTTCGCCCGGATCGCCTTCACTTCCTCGGCGTCCGATTCCGTTACGATCGATCCCTCGACGAGGGCGATCGCGTAGTCGTCCCGCTTCTCGTCGATCGCTTCGCGGAAGTTCACGATCTCGATGCGGCCCAGGAGATCCAGGAGTTCGTGCTCGATGTTCAGGATCTGAAGCTGGCATCCTTCGCAGCTCGCGAAGCTGAAGACGCCGATCTTCGGCTTGCTCATGATCTGTTCTCTCCCACCGCTTGCTACAGAGCCTCCGGGAGCCTCTTGGCGTCCAGGTATCGGAAGACCGGACCGTTCTTGCAGACGTAAACGCCGTTGATCTGGCACTGCCCGCACTTCCCCATCCCGCAGCACATCCGCCTCTCGAGGGACATGTAGATCCGCCCCTCGATGAAGCCCCGTGAGAGGAGCTCCAGCACCACGAACTTGTACATCACCGGAGGCCCGCAGACCGCCGCCACGGTGTGGCGCGGCCGGACCTCCAGCCCCTTGAGAAGCGTGGTGATCACCCCGATGCGTCCGGTCCAGCTCTCGTCTCCCACGTCGACTGTCTCGAGGAACCGAATCGTCTTGTCCTTGGCGTACTCCTCCAGCTCTTCGCGGAAGAGCCTCTCGCTCGGGCTCCGGGCTCCGAAGAGAATCGTGATCCGGCCGAACCGGCTCCGGCGCTCGAGGGCGTGGCGGATCAGCGATCGAAGGGGAGCGAGGCCGAGACCGCCGGCGATGAACAGGATGTCGTTCCCCTCGATATCCTCGACCGGGAAACCGTTGCCGAACGGCCCCCGGATGCCGATCAGGCTCCCCTCGCCCAGCGAATGGAGGTGATGCGTGAGCGTTCCGGCGTCACGAACGCAGAGCTGGAACGAGGGGCTCCCCGGGTTCGGGGGCGAGCTCACCGAGATCGGCGCCTCGCCGCTGCCGAAGACGCTGACGACGACGAACTGGCCCGGCTTGTGGTTCAGCGCGAACCCGCCGGCGAGCTCCACGTCGAAGAGCTTTTCCCGAGCGGTCAGCGTCCGGATCCTCCGAAGGACCGCCTGAACCGGAACGTCGATCATCGGCACGGGCGTGAGGACCTCAGGCATAGGTCACCTCCTTCCCCGACAGCTGACCGAAGATCTCGACGAGCCGGATATCGGCGGGGCAGAAGTGCCCGCACCGCCCGCAGCCGACGCAGCCGCTCCGGCCGAAGCGGTCCATCCCGTAGACCTCTTTCTTGAAGATGCGATGGCGGAGGCGCTGCGGCTTCTTCTCGCGGAAGTTCTCCCCGCTCGCCACCTTCGCGAAGCTCTCCAGCTGGCAGCCGGTCCACTGGCGGCAGCGCTCGCCGAACCCGTCGAGCCGGATCGGAAGGTGATCGCGAGTCGTGAAGCAGTGACAGGTCGGACAGACGATGTTGCACGCGCCGCATGAGATACAGAGCCTCGACTGGGCGACCCAGAGCAGATCGTCCCAGCTCGCGCGAACGCGCGCCGAGAGCTCGTTCGGCCGGAGGCTGAACTTCGGGCGGAAGCTCTTCGCCTGCGTCGCCTGGAACTCGTCGAGCGCGAGGTTGTCCTCGTGCGTGGCCGGACGAAAGAGGCCGCTCTCCTCGGCGATGTCGTTGGCGCGGTTCGTGCGCCCCCGCACGACGAAGCGCCCCTCGGCGGCGGGGAGCAGGAGAAGGTCGTACACCCTCTCGGTGTGGTTCGTTCCCTTGTCCGCGCAGAGGCTCTCCTCGACGCAGGGCCCCGCGCACTCGATCCCGACGACGAACGCATCCTCGCGGCGGCGCGCGTACGCGCGATCGATCGGCGTGGCGAGGTAGATCTCGTCCATCACCGAGATCCCCTCGAGGTCGCAGGTGTGAACACCGAAGAGGGCGACCGGCTTCTCTTCCGCCAGGGCGCTCGCCGACCCCGGTTCGTTCGGGCGGAAACAATAGAGAACCTCCCCGTCCGGCAGGAAGACGCGCGATGGCGGGAGCATGGTGGTGGGGTATTCCAGACAGAGGTCCGCCGGATCCTCGATCTCGCGGAACTCGAAGATCTCGCCCCGGCGCTGGGGTGCGACGACCTTCCATCTCTTCGTCAGGAAGTTGATGAAGGGAGGAAGGCTCGTCCTCTCGAGCACCCAATCCCGCATGGTTCTCCTCCTTCGCTCGAGGTTCCCGCCCCTCTTCCTCGAGACGGACGGGAAGCCCGAGCTCCAGTGTGCGAACGAACGGCCCGGTCCCGCCTCGAGGCCCCGCCGGACCATCCGGGACGAGACACGAGCCGATGAGAATTGCCCGACCGAACGGTGTGGCCGAAGCCGCGCCCGGCGTCGCTCCGGAACCGGGAGCCCGAACCGGATCCGGGCGCCCCCCTCCGGCGGAGGTGCTTCCCGGCTCCTCGCCGGCCGGATGCGGAATGCGGGGAGGGCCGCAGGGCGACGGGCCGGCATGCGGTCCGGGTCGTCCGATCGAGCCCGGCTCCTCACAAGCCCCCAAAACAGCATCCGTTATGCCAAGAGACCCTCGGGCGGCTCTGGTCCGTATCCCCTTGTGACTGAAAAGAGTACCGCGTCTCTGAGGTTCGCGTCCACGGGAATCGCGGGCGCGGTCGGTCAGAATATCCGGGTCCCGCGCACTCCTCTTGCCATTCTGGCGACCCGGAATCGGGCGGCATCCGCGCCCTCCGCGCCGGCGGGCGGGCAGCAGCCGGGCGTGAACCGGCCGGGGGTGGGCGGCGGGCTCCGGATGTGGTACCATCGCGCGCAGACGACCGCCCCTTCTCCCCGAACGAGAGGTCGATATGT
>JBDRFQ010000061.1:0-9597 GCA_043818685.1 Candidatus Eiseniibacteriota bacterium | reverse complement strand
GCGCGCGATGCGAAAGGGCTCTTTCTCGTCTTTTAAGGATTCAAGGGATTCGTGCTCGGCGAAGAGCGTCTTCGCCGGGTGGGGGGTGTAGTAGCGCCGCGCGAAGGTCCATCCGTCCGCCGCGACCGTGAGGACGAGCAGGGCGGCGCCGATCCGCGCCCCCCGCGTTCCTCTCCGCATCAGGAGGACGGAGCCGGCGCCGGCCGCGAGGAAGAGCGCGAAGCGAGCGAACCCTCTCCATTCATAACGGAGCCAGGCATCGCTTCCCCCGAGGAGGAAGTGCCGGGCGACCGGCGAGATCGCCAGCGGGTTCGCCTCCGGCCCTCCGCCCGCGAGCTCCAGCCGGACGAGCCGTTCGGATGCGCTCTCGAGGAGCAGCGGCCCCCCCCAGTGGAGGGCCGCCGCCCCGAGGGGGAGGAGAAGGAGCCACGCGCCGAGAATCCGTGCCGCGCCGCGCCTGGATCCCTCTGCCGCGCGCCTCCTGATCTCCTCGTAGCCGAACCCGGCGAGGAGGGCGACCGAGAAGAGAAACGGAAACTGGAGCCGGTGAAGCCCGCTCGAAAAACGCGCGAAGGGGAGAAGTCGGTAGAAGAGCGTGTAGACCGGCGCGGAGAAGGCGAGGAGGAGCGCGACCGCCCCGAGCCCGGCGAAGAAGTAGACCTCGCGCCTCCTCGAGAGAAAGAGGGCCGTGAGGGCGAGGAGAAGGGGAACGACCCCCGCGTACCCGATGAAGCCGAGATCGGACGGATGGGAGAGGGGTCCCTCGAGGGCCGCGAGCCAGTACGTTTCGGAAACCGGGTTCCCGAAGAAGTCGGGAAGGACCGTCCGGAGAAGGGACCACGGGCCCGGCTGGTGCACGGAGAGGATCCCCGAGAGGGGCACCTCGTTCCGTGCGGAGAGGGAACCGAGCTCCGCGGTCGGCACGATCTGGAAGAGAACGAGGCCGATCCCGACGAGGACGAGCCCCGCGAGAGCGGCCATGCCGGCGAGCCCCCGTCTCCCCGTGCGGTCCGGGTCCTTCGCCCCAGTGAAGAGGACGAACGCCGCGAGGGCGAGAAGGCCGTAGAGAAGGGTCTGGGGGAATCCCCCGAGAACGGCGACCGCGACCGCGGCGGGGAGGAGGCGTCCGCCTTTCCCCTCGAGGAAGCGCTTCGAGAGGAGGAAGAGGAGCGGGATCCAACAGCCGGTCGCGATGTGCGTCGGATGCCCGAGATAGGTGGCGAAGTACGCGTTGAACACGAAGGCGACTGCCCCGAGGAGGGAGCCGGCCTCTCCTACCCGATAACTCCTCAACAATAGATAGAGGAACAGTCCGCCGAGAAAGAGGTGGACGGCGACGAAGAGTCCCATCGCCCTCAGGGGATCGACCGCGTAGAGGGCCAGGTTCAGCGGATGGAAGACGGCGGACTGGAAGTCGGCGAGATGGGGGGCGCCGCAGAGGATATGCCGGTTCCAGAGGGGGACGCGCCCCTCCCGGATCTCCCGCCCGGAGAGGTACCTTCTCGGGTAGTAGGTCTCGGCGGCGTCGTCCCGGAAGCTCGGCCTCTTCAGATCCTCGATCGACGCGGATGCGCGCCAGGGGAGCCAGCGGGACATGTTGGACGTGACGAGCGCGCGGTCCCCGACGAGGACGTCCCCGAAGAAGAGGAAGAGGAGAACCAGAAGAAAGAGGACCGCGAGAAGATCGTTCCGCGCGCGCCGAGGTGGTTCCCGATCGGCGTTCATGAGCGGTGGAGCTCTCTCCAGAGACCGACCATCTGCGTCACGGTCCGGGCGATTTCTCGGATCCGGTAGCGGCTCCCCCCCGACCGGCGCCGGTAGTGGGTCACCCCGACCTGGACGATGCGGAAGCCCGCGCGGCGCGCCTTGAGAAGAACCTCCGCGTCGATGAGCCCTCGCGTGGAGGCCAGCGTGATCCGGTCGAACACCTCTCTCCTGTACAGCTTGAACCCGCAGTTGACGTCCCGGATCGGGAGCCCGAAGAAGATCCGGAGGGAGGTGTTGTACACCCACGAGACGACCCGCCGCTCCCACCCGTCCATCCGCCGGATCTTGTAGGCCGAGACGATGTCCGCCTCGCGGATGAGAGGGAGGAGCTTGGAGAGCTCGGCCACGTCGAACTGCAGATCGCCGTCCGTGTAGAAAATCAGGTCGTGGCGGGCCGCCGCGAAACCGCTTCGGAGCGCGATTCCGTACCCCTGGTTCCTCGGATGGTGAACGACCCGGATGCGCCGGTTCTCCCGCGCGAGGGAGTCCGCGATCAGCCCGGTGCGGTCGGTCGAGCCGTCGTCGACGATGATCACCTCGTGCTCCGACGCGAGATCGCGGAGAACCTGGTCCGCCCTGCGGGCGAGCTCCTCCACGGTCTCCTCCTCGTTGCACGCCGGGAAGAAGAACGAGATCCTCGGCTTGTCGATCGATCCGGTCACGCTCACTCCTCGATGTAGCCCAGGGCCTTCAGGTTTTCTCTCTCCTCCTCGGAGAGCTCCGGGTAGACCCCCGTCTCCTCCCCGTGCTCCAGGACCCACTCGCGGAAGAGGCGCTCCATTTCCGACCGCTTGTCGACCGCGTCCTCCGACCGGTTCCGGCTCTCCGTCGGATCGGCCGCGAGGTCGAAGAGCTCGGCCGCGTCCGTGCCGTCCCGAGTGATCAGCTTCCACTCCTCGAACCGGACCGTGTGCCGGGGCTCGGACTTCCAGACCTCTTTGGGAGGAAAGACCTCGGCGAAGACCGGAGCGTCCGGCATCGGCTCGCCGTGAAGCGCGGGGACGAACGAGCGCCCCTCGAGCGCCGGAGAATCCGCGCGGATTCCGGCGAGCTCGAGGATCGTCGGGAAGAGATCGATGTTCCGCACGGTGGTGTCGAGAATCCGGCCCCCTTCGGGAAGCCCCGGCCCCGCCAGGAGGAGCGGGACCCGAAGCGAAGGCTCGTAGAGCATGATGTCATGGCCGAAGTAGCGGTCGTGCTCGTAGAGCACCTCCCCGTGATCGGCGGTGAAGACGACGAGCGTGTTCTCCGAGACGCCGAGCTCCTCGAGCCGTGAGAGGATCGTCCCCACCTGGCGGTCGGTGAACGCCACCTCCCCCGCGTACAGGCTTCGGAACCGCTCCACCTCGCTCTCGGGGAGGTCGATCTCGCCCTGCCAGACCTTCTGCAGCGTCGTCACGTCCGCTTCGAGAGGAGAACCCGGGTTGGTGTCGTACGCGGCCCGCATCTTGCCCGGCGGATCGTACGGCTTGTGCGGATGGAACCAGTGGAGCCAGAGGAAGAAGGGCTCCTTCATCTCGAAACGGGTCCAGTCGATGGCGGCGAGGGTCAGGAGGTCTCCGCCGGTCTTCTCCGCCGCCTCCTCGGACCTCTTGTTCCCGTAGTTGTAGCGCTCCCAGTAGATCTCGAAGCCCTGCGACAGGCCGTACTGGTCGTCGAGCACGTGGCTCGAGACGAAAGCCGCCGTGCGGAAGCCGTTCTCCCCGAGCACCTCGGCGAGAGTCTCGTACTCGGGGGCGAGGGTGTATCCGTGGCTCAGAACCTTGTGCGTCCGCGGATAGAGCCCGGTGAGGATCGAGGTGTGGGACGGGAGCGTGATCGGAATCGAGCAGAAGGCGTTCGTGAAGAGTGTGCCGTCCCGCGCGAGGCGGTCGATCGACGGCGTGCGCGCGGCGATCCCTCCGTAGCAGCCGAGCCGGTCCGCGCGGAGCGTGTCCACCGTGATGAGAAGGACGTTGCGGGGCTCGCCCTCCCTTCCCGCGCACGACGGGAAGAGAAGGAGGAAGAGAGACAGGATGAGAACCGGCGATCGCACGAGGAAGGACATATCGCTCCGTTTCGCTGGAGACCCGCGCCGGCTCCACGGCCCCCGAGGGGGGGGAGACCGATCCGGACCGCCCTTGAAGCTACAATCGGCTTGCGACGAGGGTCAATCGGAAACCCCCGCTTCGCCCGGACGCTTCTCGACTCGGAAGAGCGGCCCGAAGGAAGAGACCTGGAAGCGCTCCCTCATCTCTCCTCCGGCATCCTCCGCGAAAACCGGACCCCGCTCGAGAAGAAAGGAGACCACCCGCCCGTACTGCCTTCTCGTCATCGGGTGGACCTCGATGTCCGGCCGGATCTCCTCCGCGACCTGCAGGTAGCGGAGGACGGTCGCCCTTCCCCAGGGGATGACGATCCGAGACCCCGGTGGGAAGTCGAGGCGGAGGAGGTCCCGTTCCCGGTCGAGGATCGGTGCGACGTGGCGGTACCCCCCCCGCTTCCCGGCGGCGGAGACGACCTCCGCTCCGTTCCCCGCGGCGAGCGCGAGGAGGAGGACCGTTCCCCCCGCCCCCCTCGCCCCGAGAGAGGAGGCGGCGCGCCGCGCGATCTCCAGCAAAATGGCCGCCCCGAGGGCGAGAAAGAAGAAGGACGGGACGAGAAAGTCCTCGAGGTCTTCCGTCCGGAAGCTCAAGAAGTAGGCCGTGTTCGCGAGAAAGCCCCAGGCGAGGAGCGCCGCGACGGTCCTTGGCCCTCGCGCCGCTCCCCATACAAGCCCGGCGATTCCAGCGAGGAGAAAGAGCGTTCCGAGCGAGGAGCGGAAGAGGGGAAGGAGGGAGCTCGCACGGGCGCGGGCGGTCTCGCCGGAGAGGTCGAGCTTCCGGCCCGGTCCTCCTCCGAGCACTTTGTAGAAGAAGCGACCGGCGAACGTCTCGCCCACTGTCTCGGGATCGAGCAGTCCCATTTCCGTCTTGGTCTCGAGGTCCCGGAAGGAGTCGATCGGGGGGCCGGCCGCGTGCCGGATCGGGTGGTAGAGGTAGATGCTGAGGGCGACCGGCACGAGGAGGAGCCCCGCCGCGCGCCGCGCGCCGCGCCTTGCCGACCGGAGATGAAGGAGGACGAAGAGAACATAGCCGGGGAGGAAGAGCGCGGTCGAACCGTGATGAGCGAAGCCGAGCGCCGCCGCGTAGATCGCGAGCAGGAGGTCGGAACGGGCGCCGGTTCTTCTCCAGCGGAGGAGAAAGAAGAGGGTCGCGGCAAGAAGGAGGAGGTGGAGCGCGTAGACCTCGGCGATCGTCGCGACGAACCAGAGCGGGCGCGCGAAGACGAGCCCGGCGATCGGAACGGAGGCGGAGAGGAGGTTGCCGGTGATCTCCCGCCCGGCGAGGGCGAAGAGGACGAGGGCGGAGCCCGCGATGAGCGCCGAGAGGAGGTTCATCGTCCGCGCGGGATCGAACGGAGAAGCGGCGACGGCGATGCGCCCGATCGACGTGTAGAGCGGGTAGCCGGTCGCGTGGGGGATCCCGAGCGAGCAGGCGGCGGCGACGAGCTCGGCCGAGTCGCTCGCCTCGAGATCCGGCCTGGCGGTGCCGAGGAGGAAGAGAAAGGAGACCAGAAGGAGGACGCCGGAGAGGACGATCTCCGCCCTATTCGTCTTCCGTTCGTTCATCGCGCCTCCCGCACGTACTTCCTACACGATCAACCGCCGTCCCCCAAGCATTATCCCATGGGCGTCCGCCGGAAGCGGTTCTTGACCCCCTCCCTCTCTTCCCCTACCATGACCGCCACCGAAAGGGACCTTGCTGCGTGACGCAATGAGAAAATCGATCCTCTGGACAGTTCTGCTGGCGGCCCTTTCCCTTTCCTCCTGCTCGACGAAGGACGAGAACACGCTCGTCGGGTCCGGTTTCATCGCCCGGCGCGACTGGGCGGTTCCGATCGCGGACTCGGAGAAGACGGAGATCCGGCAGGACACCTACTTCGAGGCGAGCATCCGGCCGGGCACGCAGGACGACCTCCTTCTCGGCCGGCGGAGGAAGTTCCGTTTCTGGACGGCGGTCTACTTCGACACGCTGCCGCGCGGAAAGGGAAGCCCCGTCGAGGCCCGCCTCACAGGCTCTCCGTGGTTCTCGGAGGGGGGCGGGACCGTTCGGATCGACCGCATCAATGAGTCGTGGACCGAGAGCTCGGCGACCGAGACGCTCGAGGTCGCGCTGGGCGGCGAGAGCCCCCTCGGCCCCGCGCTCGACGGGGAGATCCCGGCCGACTGGGTCCGGAGCTGGATCGACTCTTCTGCGGGGAACCACGGGCTCCTCCTCCGTCTCCGGGACGAGGACGAAGGGTACTTCCGTTTTGCCTCGCGCGAGGCGGACTCGACGGAGGGAGGGGAGCGGCTCCGTCTCCACGTCACCGTCGCGGACACGGCGGGGGCGGAGTCGACCTACGTCTCCGGCGCGAGGCTCGACCGCTTCTACGCCTTCAAGACCGACCCCGGATCGTACGTCGCGGAAAACATGGGCGCGGACACGCTCCTCGCCGGCATGAGAGAGAGCATGACGAACCAAACGCTCTTCGAGATCCTCTTTCCCGAGGAGCTCCAGGACGTCACGGTGAACCAGGCGGAGCTCGTCCTCAGCCTGGCGCGGCCTCCCTCTGAGGGGGACGCGGCCTTCAAGCTGATCGCGAGCCGGGTTCTGAACGACACGCTGGTCGCCGACTCGATCGTCATCGAGAAGACCGTTCTGGCCTCGCGGGAGGTCGAGGCGGGGGCGGCCCCGGGGGACACGGTCGCGATCCCGCTCACCGACATCGTGCGGATCTGGTTCCGCGACCGACTGTGGGACCGGAGGATCGTCGTGCGCTCTTCCATCGAGAAGGCTCGCGACCGGCACGCGACCTTCTACGCAAGCGAGACGACAGCGGACTCGCTCCGGCCCCGGCTCCGGCTTCTCTACACGCCCCTTCGGCCGGAAGGCGAATAGGGGGGAGGGATCGGTGAGGCGTCTTCTTCTCGTCTCCGGGCTCCTTCTCGCCGTTTCCTCCGCCCGGGCCGATTCCCAGTTCGGGGCGGGGGGCCTCGGCGTCGGGATCTCCCCGACGAACGTGCGCGGCTGGGCCCTCGGGGGGCTCGCCGTCGCACTCGACGACACGCTCCGGCTCTCTCTGGCGAACCCGGCCGCGCCGGCCGGCTACCGCCGCGTTTCGATGAGCGCCGTCTACCTGGCCGACCGCCGGGAAGCGGCCGACGAGACGGGCGAGGCGTTCTTCACGACGAGCGGCATCCCGCTCTTCGAGTTCCTCATCCCCTTCGGTTCCAGGTTCGCCCTCGGGTTCGGATACGACGTGGACGAGGATCTCGGAACCGCCCGGACGCGGGTCCCCTTCCTCCCCGGCGAGGATCCGGTCGTCCCGCACACGAGGTACTTCGAGAGGAGCGGGGCGCTCTTCCGGGTGCCGGCCGCCTTTTGCTTCCGTCTCTTCGACGACCTCCGAATCGGTTTTCGAATCGACAATTACTTCCTCAACGTTGAGGAGACATACGACCTCGATTTCGACGACCCGTCGATCCGTTCGGCGAGGGAGAGGCTCCGCGTCGGGTGCTCGGGAGCGGGAGCGACGGTCGGGATTCTCGTCCCGTTCCGGGAGCGGCTCACCGCCGGTTTCGTCTACACCTCCCCCGCGACGCTCGACGGGGACAGGGAGCGGGTCGGCGCGTCCGGAAGCAAGGGAATCGATCCGATCGAGGTCGGGACTCCCGAGCGGATCGCCGCCGGCGTCTCGCTCCGCCTCGGAGAGGGGTGGACGGTGGGCGCCGAGGCCGCGCTCGCCTCGTGGGAGGAGGTAGGAGACACGATCGCCGCGCTCGGCGGGTACCGGGACGTCGTTTCGTACGCCGTGGGCGTGGAACGCGCCCCCGGCAGGGACGACCCGTCCTTCCTCCGGCTCCCGATCCGCGCCGGCTTTCGCGTCGATCCGCTCTCCTATCGATCGGAAGGTGGAGAGGAGATCGCGCGCTGGATGGCGACGATCGGATCGGGCGTCCCTCTCGGCGGGGGACGGGGGACGCTCGACTTCGGAGTCGAGTACGGGACGATCGGCGACCGGGAGTCCGTCGGGCTCGAGGAAACCTACCTTCGGTTCCTGATCGGGTTCACAGGCCAGGAGCCCTGGAAAAGACGAAAGAGCTACATCGAATAGCCGCCCGATCCGCGGGCGAGCCCGGGCGCCGATCTCCCCCGGGCGGCCGGATTGCGGGACGCCCGGAACGAGGGTATACTCTCGGCGACGAGGATCGCTCCCCACCGAGGTTTCCATGATGATCCGCCTGCGACTCGCCGCCTCCCTCCTTCTTCTCTCCGGCCTTCTCGGCGCCGCCGAGGCCCAGTACTTCGGCAAGAACAAGGTCCAGTACAAGGACTTCGATTGGCGGATCATCAAGACCGAGCACTTCGAGGTCTTCCACTACGAGACTGAGAAGGAAGCGGCACTCGACGCCGCGCGCATGGCGGAGCGGTCGTACAGCCGCCTTTCCCGGGTTCTCGGCTACGACATGGTCCGGCCGATTCCGCTCATTCTGTACGCCTCTCACTCCGACTTCCAGCAGACGAACATCACCACCACGCTCGTCGGGGAGGGGACAGGCGGGCTCACCGAGTTCTTGAAGCGCCGTGTGGTGGTTCCCTTCACCGGGTCGTACGCCGAGCTCGAGCACGTCCTCACCCACGAGATGGTGCACGCCTTCCAGGTGGAGATTCTCTTCGGCTCCTCCGGGAGCGTGCTCGCGAACACGCTCGGGTTCTCGCCGCCGCTCTGGTTCATGGAGGGGATGTGCGAGTACCTCTCCACGCCCGAGGTCGACCGCCACACGGAGATGTGGCTCAGGGACGCCGCCCTGCAGGGCTATCTCATTCCGATCGAGGTTCTCTCGCGGGTCAGCGACATCCGCGTGTACCGCTTCGGGCAGTCGATCTTCGAGTTCCTCGGCGAGAAGTACGGCGACGAGAAGATCGGCGAGATTCTGCGCGCCGCGCCGCGGGTGGGCGGCGTGAGCCAGGCCTTCCAGTCGGTGCTCGGGATTTCGCTGGAGAAGTTTTCCGACGAGTGGCTCGAGGAGATCCGCCGCACGTATCTCCCGCAGATCGCGGACTACGTGAAGCCGGAGAAGATCGCCCGGGCGATCACCGATTCAAAGGAGGATCTTTCGAACATGAACCTCGTTCCCGCGGTCTCACCGAGCGGGGAGAGGGTCGTCTTCGCCTCCGACCGCGCCATGTACTCGGACATGTACCTCGCGGACACGAAGGACGGGAAGATCATCGGCAAGCTCGTGGAGGGGGAGCGGACGGGGAGCTTCGAGTCGCTCCGCTTCTTCCGCACCTCCATCTCCTGGTCGCCGGACGAACGCTTTGTCGCGTTCCCCGCGAAGGTCGGCGCGGAGGACGCGATCTACGTCTACAACGTCGAGCGGCGCCGGGTGCAGCGCCGGCTCACCTTCGGCTTCGACGGCATGCTCTCCCCCTCCTGGTCGCCCGACGCTGAACATCTGGTCTTCGTCGCGCTCGAGGGGGGGCGCTCGAACCTCTTCACCTGCCGCTCGGACGGCGAAGAGCTCACCCGCCTCACCGGCGACCGGTTCGCGTCCCTCCACCCCGCGTGGTCGCCGGACGGGAAGACGATCGCCTTCACGACCGACCGCGGGGGGGAGACCGACTTCGAGCGGCTCGTCTTCGGCAACTTCCGCATCGCGCTTCTGGACCTCGCCACCGGGGAGGTGAGCGTTCTCCCCAACATGGAGGGGAAGAACATCGCCCCGCAGTGGTCGCCGGACGGGAAGGAGCTCCTCTTCGTCTC
>JBDRFQ010000060.1:0-6180 GCA_043818685.1 Candidatus Eiseniibacteriota bacterium | reverse complement strand
AGGACGATCAGGTACTGCGCGGTGCCGTAACCGGCCACCCCGAAGTTGATCGTCTCGTAGTCGAGCCCGACCGCGCGCTCCGAAAGAAGAGACCCGGCGCGCCTCGGGAGCGTCTCGTCGAGCTCGACCTGCGCCGCCTCGAGGAAGGAGTCGCCGACGAAGGCGATCCGGAGCGTCCCTTCCGGCTTCTCTGGGGGATGCTCCACGTCGCGAAGGCCCGCCGAGTTGTAGGCGATCGAAACGCTGAACTCGTCGGTCCGGTTCTGGAAGCGCGCGCCGGGCTTGTGCAGCCAGCCGAGGTAGGGATCCCGGCGAACCGCTGCCAGCGGCTGCGGGGCGAAGACCCGAAGAGCGGTCTCGACGAGGAGGACTCCGGCCGCGAGCCCGAGAAGAACGAGAGCGATGCCCACGAGAAGAGAGCGGAGGGTTTTCATCCAGTCGAGTTTACGGGATCCGCCCCGCCGGCGGCCACATTGAACTCGTCTCCGCGCAAGGGGCCGCCGGAGCGGAGGCGGAGATGGAGAGGAGGCGCATCATCCGGTATGATTCGTGTCGAAGCCCCTCCCGCCCGTGCGGAGGACCGAAGGAGGCAGAGCGATGCGGCTCGAGAGAGAGAAGACGATTCTCGTCGTCATCGACATCCAGACGAAACTCTTCGCCCACATGCAGGAAAAGGAGGCGCTCGCCGAGGCGGCGGTCCGCGCCGTCCGCGGGTGCCGCGCGCTCGGCGTCCCGATCCTCCTCACCGAGCAGGTCCCCGAGGCGCTCGGCCCCACGATCGAGGAGGTGCGCGGAGAAATCGAGGGGAAGTTGCCGATCGTGAAGAGAGCGTTCTCCTGCTGCGGAGAGGGTGCGTTCAACAAGGCGATCGGTGACGCCGGCCGCCGCAGCGTTCTTCTTTGCGGGATCGAGAGCCACGTCTGCGTCTTTCAGACCGCGCGCGATCTGCTCGAGAAGGAGTACGAGGTTCACGTCCTCGCGGACGCGGTCTCCTCGCGGCGCGCGAGCGACCGCGCGATCGCGCTCCGGCGCTTCGAACAGCTGGGGATCGGCCTCGCGACGACCGAGATGGTCCTCTTCGATCTTCTCGGCGAGGCGGGAACCGACGAGTTCCGGAAGGTGCTCAAGATCGTGAAGTAGAGGGTGGCGCCCGGCGGGATCGGCTGGCTGTTAGATGCCGGCGATCGCGATGAAGAGCGCGCGGAAGATCATGATGAAGGGAAAGATGATCTTCCCGAGAATCCCGGTCACGAGAAGACCGATCACGACGAACATGCCGTACGGCTCGAGCTCCCAGTAGAAGCGCGCGATGCTCTCCGGAAGAAACGGGAGGATGACGCGCGAGCCGTCGAGCGGCGGAATCGGCATGAGGTTGAAGACCGCGAGAACGACGTTGATCACGATTCCGTAGAGAAGCATCTGCGCGACGATCCCGCTGCCGAGAAGGCCGCCGGCGATGCGGAGGATGAGGGCCGAGGCGAGGGCGAGAAGGAGGTTCGACGCGGGCCCGGCGGCGCCGGTCAGCGCCATTCCGTTCATCGGCCTCCGGAAGTACATCGGGTTGATCGGGACCGGCTTCGCCCATCCGAAGAGAAACCGGCTCCCGCTGAGCACGAGGGCGAGCGGGATGATGATCGTGCCGACGAGATCGACGTGGGCGAGCGGGTTCAGCGTGAGGCGCCCGGCGTCGTTGGCCGTCGGGTCTCCGAGGCGATAGGCAACGTAGCCGTGCGCGCACTCGTGTACGACGACGCAGAAGAAGAGAACGAGAAGCATGGGGATCGCTTCGATCATGGGTCCCCCCGTGGCCTGGATGATGCGCGCGCCCTCGCGACGAAGATACGTGCGTGATCCGGGCTTCGGTCTCGGAAACAAGTTAGAGCGCGCCGAAGGCTCGCGCAAGGGGTAAACGATGCCGGACCCCGACGCCTACCGCGTGATCGTCTCCGAGGGGAGCGCCGAGACGCGGGTCCAGGGATCGTGTTTTCTCGCGTTCACCTTCCCCGCCGCCTCCGAGGAAGAGGCGGCCGGCCGCGTCGAGTCCCTGCGCAAGACCCGCCACGACGCGACCCATGTCTGCTTCGCCTGGCGCATCGGTCGCGGAGCCGGGGAAAAGCGCCGGTCGAGCGACGCCGGGGAGCCTGCCGGGACCGCAGGCGCGCCCCTTCTTGCCGCCCTCGAGCGCGCCGGCGTCTCCGACGCTCTCGTCGCGGTCGTCCGCTGGTTCGGCGGCACGAAGCTCGGGACCGGCGGCCTCGCGCGCGCCTACGGAGAGTGCGCCCGTCTCGCCGTCGAGAACGCGCGCGCAGGCGTCCGCGTCCTCCGGGAGCCCCTTCGGGCCTCGTTCCCCTACCCCCACGCGGGGCGGGTCCTCCGCATCGCGGAGAAGCACCGCGCCGTGATCGAGGACTCCGTCTACGCCGAGGAGGTCACGATCCGCATCGCCGTTCCGGCGAGCCGTCTCGCCGCGTTCCGCGAGGAGATCCTCGACGCGACCGGCGGAACCGCCCGTCTCGATCCTTGATCGACCGCCGGTCTTGATCGCCTGCGCCGTTTGCTATAGGCTTTAGGCGTCATGTGGAAGAAGACGGGTACGCTCGCCCGGCTCCCCGCGCTCCTCCTCCCCTTGCTTCTCCTGGGGAGCCAGATACCGATCGCCCACGATCACGCGGCCGAGCCGGCGGGTCACGCGGACTGTCCGCTCTGCCTCGCCGCAGGGCAGCCACATGCCCTTCTCGTCCCGGGCCCCACCGTTCTCCCCAAGCCCGCCCGAGGTGAGGGGGACGTCTCGCCGGCGCTTCCACCCGCTCCCCGTGTCTCGGAACGGGTGGTCCTCACCCCGCGGGCTCCTCCGAGCCCCTGATCCTCGAGCTTCGACCGGATTCGATCGACCGCCCCTGACGGCAGGAGGCGAGCGGCTCGCGGCTTCTTTCGGAGGATGGTCCGATGCGAGAACTGGGCTTTCTCCCCCTTCTTCTTCCCCTCACCCTCCTTTGCTTCCTTCCCGGTTCGGCGGCGGCACAAAGCGCGACGGCGACCGGCATCTCCCGCGACTTCAACCCCGCGCTCAGCGTGAACGCGCTGCTTCTCTACACTTCGGGCCTGAATGAAACCGCGGAGGAAGAGCACGCCGGGGAGGAGCACGCGCACCGCCCGGCGGGCGACGGCTTCCGGGTCCAGGAGACCGAGCTCCAGGTCACCTCGTACGTCGATCCGTACGTGAAGGCGAACCTCGTCTTCGCCATGCACGGGACGGACGGCTTCGAGCTGGAGGAGGGCTTCGGGCAGGCGCTCTTCCTCCCCGGCGGGCTCGGCCTCCGCGCGGGGAAGTTCTACTTCGAGTTCGGCAAGCACAACGCCTACCACACGCACCAGTACCCGTTCGTCGAGCGCCCCTACGCATGGGACGCCCTCCTCGGAGCGCACGGCCTGAACGGCGCGGCGGTCGAGGCGAGCTGGCTCATGCCGCTCCCGGTCTACACCGAGATCGTCGCGGCCGCGTTCCCGCTGATCGAGACCGTCTACGGCGACCACGAGACGCCCACGAACACCTGGGGGCGCGCGGTGAAGCTGCGGCAGTTCCTCGAACTCGGCGATCAGACGACGCTGGATCTCGGGATCTCGTACGCAGGCGGCCGGGCGATCGAGGACGTGGAGCGGCACTTCCTCGGGGTCGACCTGACCTGCAAGTGGATCGGCACCGGGAGCTACCCGAGGAAGGTCGAGGTTCAGGGGGAGTGGCTGCACCGGTTCGAGGACGACGGGTTCAACGAGTTCGACGGCGCCTACCTCCACGCCCTCGCGCGCGTCACGCGCCGCTGGCACATCGGCGCGCGATGGGACGGGTACTTCCCGTCCGACAAGCATGAGGTCATCGCGCATGTGGCCAAGAGCCTGCACGAGGAGCACGGGGAACCCCGCGACATTCACACGTACACCGCCTCTCTCGCCTTCGTTCCGAGCGAGTTTCAGGCGATCCGCGTCGATGTTCTCCACCGCGACCTAGGCGACGAAACCGACCAGGGCGTGCGCGTGCAGTACAACATGACGATCGGCAGCCACCCCGCGCACCGGTACTAGAGATGGTCGATGACGCCGGGCTGGATCGCGCGAATCCCCCTGAACTCAGGCCTTCGAACGGCGGGTCCTGTCGGCGGCTGTCCGCTCAGTTCTCGCCAGTCGCACCTTCGTGCTTTGGTGGCTGCGCTCCTCGCGGACACCTGCCGCCGCCACCCGCCGTGGTTCCGCTGGCGAGTTCGGGGAGAGGCCAGGGCGTCGGGGCCTCGTCCCTCCGAGGGCCTTCTCGACGAGGCCGGGTACCCGCTTCCTCCATCGTGGGGCCGAAGGCCCCCACCCGGGGGCGGGTGGCCGAGCGAGCAGAGCCGAGAGCGCGGGAGCGCTCGGAAGCGTGCCCCCGGAGGGACGGGGGCCCGACGCCCCGAATCCGTGTCGAGCCGGAAGCGCGACAGCGCCCGGAGGTGTGCCCCCGGAGAGGCGAGGCATCGCCGCCCGCTCCCGATCGTCTCCCGCCCCATAGGAGTGAACGATGAAGACGATTCAAACTTGCATGACCACGATTCTTCTCGCGCTTTCCTTCGCGGGGAGCGCGGAGGCGAAGCTCCGTGTCGTGACGACCCTCACCGAGATCGGCGCCCTCGTGCGTGAGATCGGCGGAGACCGCGTCGAGGTCGTCCCCCTCGCGAAAGGACACGAAGACCCTCACACCCTTCCCGCCAAGCCGAGCCACAGCCGCCGCATGATGGAGGCGGACCTCCTCGTCTACAACGGCCTCCAGCTCGAGGTCGGCTGGCTCCCCCTTCTCATCGAGGGGGCGCGCAACACGAGAATCCGACCCGGCTCAAAGGGAATCCTTGATCTCTCGAGCTTCATCGATCCCGTCGAGGTTCCGGCCGCCTCCGTCGATCGGAGCATGGGCGACGTCCATCCCGAAGGGAACCCGCACTACACCGTCGATCCCTCGGTCTACCCCGCGCTCGCGAAAGGGATCGCCGGCCGTCTCTCCGAGATCGATCCCGAGGGCGCTCCGCTCTACGCCGAGCGGCTCGCCGGCTTCGAGCGCCGCTGGGACGAGAAGCTCGCCGGCTGGAAGGCGCGGCTCTCGTTCCTCGAGAACGAGCCGGTCGTGACCTACCACAAGCAGTGGGAGTACCTCGCCCGAACGCTCGGCTTCCGCATCATCGACAACGTCGAGAACAAGCCGGGGATCCCCCCGAGCCCCCGCCACATCGCTGACCTCGAGGCGAGGATCCGGGCGGAGAACGTCCGCTGGCTGATCCACTCCGACCTCATCGATTCGGCGAACCTCGGGAAGCTCGCCGCCCGATCCGGGTGCCGCGCCGTGGCCCTGCCCCAGGCGGTCGACAGCCGGGAGGGAACGGGCGATCTCTTCTCCTGGTTCGAGACGCTCGTGTCGGTCCTCGAGAGCGCCAGAGAGGGGGATTGACCATGCAGCTCCTCCATCTGATGAGCGCTCCCTTCGCCGCGAGCGTCGTCCTCGTCCTCATCCACGCCTATCTCGGCGGGCACGTCCTCCGGCGCGGCGTCATCTTCGTCGACCTCGCCATGGCGCAGTTCGCCGCCATGGGCGGCGCCGCGGCGCTCCTCTTCGGGTTCGAGCACGGAACGGCGGCCGGCTACGCGATGGGCCTCGGGGCCGCCCTCGTCGCCGCCGCCCTCTTCTCCTGGTCGCGCCGGCGGATCCACACCGTCCCGCAGGAGGCGATCATCGGCATCGCCTACGTGGTCGCCTCGAGCGCGGTGATCATCATCGCCGATCACGTTCCCCACGGAGCGGAGCACATCAAGCACTCGCTCGTCGGGAACATCCTCTGGGTCGGATGGCGGGACGTGGTGAAGACAGGCGTGATCTACGGCGTCCTCGGGATCCTCCTCGGGGCGAGCCACAAGCGCCTCGACCTCGTGAGCCGCGACCCGGAAGCGGCCCGCGCCCGGGGGCTCAGCCTCTTCTGGTGGGACTTCCTCTTCTACGGGGTCTTCGCGTTCGTCGTGACGAGCTCCGTGCAGATCGCCGGCGTCCTTCTCGTCTTCACGATCCTCATCGTCCCCTCCGTGTTCGCGGCGTTCGCCGGCGCGGGGGAAGCGAGGCGCCTCCCCACGGCGTGGGCGTTCGGGATCGTGACGAGCCTCGCAGGAATGCTC
>JBDRFQ010000059.1:0-3602 GCA_043818685.1 Candidatus Eiseniibacteriota bacterium | reverse complement strand
GGTCTCTCGCTGAGGGGCCGCGCCGGAGGACGGGATGTATCTCAAGCAGATCGACGTTTTCGGCTTCAAGTCGTTCATGAACAAGCTCGATCTCCGCTTCGGCGAGGGGATCACCTGCATCATCGGGCCGAACGGATGCGGGAAGTCGAACATCTCGGACGGCATTCGCTGGGTTCTCGGCGAGCAGAACGCGAGGCTTCTCCGCGGCGAGACGATGGACGATGTGATCTTCAACGGAACGAGAACCCGCAAGCCTCTCGGCATGGCGGAGATCTCCCTGACGATCTCGAACGAGTCGCGGATCTTCCCCGTCGACTTTTCCGAGATTCGCGTGACGCGCCGGGTCTATCGGTCGGGCGTGAGCGAGTACCTGATCAATAAGAGCCCATGCCGCCTGCTGGACGTGAAGAACCTCTTCATGGACACCGGCCTGGGAAGCTCGGCCTATCTCCTCCTCGAGAGGAACATGGTCGACAGCCTTCTCAACGACACGTCGGCGAACCTTCGCTATATGCTTGAAGAAGCCGCCGGGATCATGAAGTACAAGACGCAGGAGAAGCTCGCCATCCGCAAGCTGGAGGCGACGGAGGGGGACCTCGTGCGGATCCGGGACATCGTCTCGGAGGTGGAGAAGAGGGTGCGGGCGCTCCGCAGGCAGATCGTGAAGGCGCGCCGCCACAACGAGCTGACCGAAGAGATCCGCCTGCTCTCCCTCCGTTCGGGGAAGATCGAGCTCGATCGGCTTCGCGAGGAGGAGGGGAGCCTCTCCGCTCGCCGCGAGGAGGTGTTCCGCGAGCTTCAGGAGATCGTCTCACGGCTCGCCGGAATCGAGGCGGGGATCGAGAGCGACCGGCTGGTCCTCCGCGAGAAGGAGGAGACGCTCGCCGCGGCCCAGGGGGTTCTCGAGGCGACGGACGAGGAGATCGAGCGCGTGCAGAGCGGCCTTCTCGTGATGGAGGAGCGCGCGCGCGGCGTCTCGACCCGCCGGGCCGCCCTGGAGAAGGAGATCGAGGAGATCAACGAGCGCATCCGCGAGACGGCGGAGCTCCGGTGGGCACGGGCCGCTGAAGAGGAGAAGGCGGTCCTCGACATCCGAAGCCTGGAGGAGGAACTCCGGCAGAAGAGGGAAGAGAACGCGGGCATTCAGGAGAGAGTGGCCAACGCCAGGGCCGAGCTCCTGCAGAGAAAGCAGCAGACCCTCGATCTCTTCCGCGACGAGTCGGAGAAGCGGAACGAGCTCGGGAACCTCGAGACGCGGTTCGCGCATCTCGTCGACCGGGAGAACGCGCTCGAGGCGCGGATCGCCGGGCTCGAGCGCGAGGAGTCGGCGCTCGCGGTGCGGGCCGGGCGCGCGGACGAGGAGCACGAGAAGCGGAGCGGAGAGGCGCATCGCCTTCGCGGCGAGCGGGACCAGGCCGAGGAAGCGATCGAGCGGGCGCGCTCGCAGGCGAGAGAGGTGGCGGAGGGGCTCGTCCTTCTCCAGGGGAAACGGGAGAGCCTCGAGGCGACCCTTCAGTTCCTTCTTCGCATCCGTCGCGAGTACGAGGGCTACCGCGACGGTGTCCGGACCCTCCTCACCGAGAGGCCCAAGCCCGATTCGATTCTCGGCGTGGTCGCCGAAATGATCGAGGTGGATCCGCCCGAGTACCGGGCCGCCTTCGAAAACGCGCTCGGCGACTCGCTCCAGTGCCTCCTCGTCGGGAGCGACCAGGACGCGGTCGATCTGCTCCGCTATCTCCGCGACAACGAGAAGGGCTGGGCGGCGCTTCTCTCCGGAGAGAGGGCGCGCGCGGGTCTCCCGGATCTCCCCGCGGGTCTTATCGAGGAGGAGGGCGTGGTCGGACCCGCCGCCCGGTTCGTTCGCTCCGCCGAAGGATCCGGGGAGATGATCCGATTCCTGCTGGCCGAGGTTGTGTTCGTTCGAGATCTCCACGCCGCGGCCCGGCTCGCGCGGGACGAGCGCTATCGCTCGTGCCGTTTCGTGACCCCGTCCGGGGAGGCGGCCCGTTTCCCGGGGATTCTCTACGGCGGGGGGCGGAGCGGGGACGGCGTCGGGATCTTCGAGCGCCGGTCGCGCATCGCCGAGGTCGAGGCCGAGCTCAAGGAGGCGTCGGGGGGCGTCGCCGAGATGACCGCCGCGAGGGAGAAGGCGGACCGGGTCTTCGAGACGTGCCGGGCGGAGAGGGACCGGATCATCCCGGAGCTCGACCGCTTCGTGCAGGAGGTCGAGGACGCGGCGCGCGAGAGGGCGAGGCACCACGCGGCTCTCGAGAGCGTCCGGCGGTCGATCGAGGGGCTGAGGGGGGAGAAGGGGGAGATCGCGAAGGAGAGGGAGGCGGGGGAGGCCCGTCTCACCGGCGTTCGCGAGGAGTTCCAGAACCTCGGCCAGGACGGATCCGAGGCGGACCGCTCGCTTCGCGAGATCGAGGCGGAAATGGTCGAGCTCGAGATGGGGCGGGATGAGGCCAGGAGGCTGCTCGCCGCGGCGCAGGTCGCGCTGGCCGAGGCGGAAGGGAAGAGGAACTCCCTCGCCACCGAGCTCTCCTCGCTGGAGAGGCGCGAGCGCGAGCTCGCCGACGAGGTCACCAGGAAGCGGGAGGAGCTCGCCTCCGGGGTTCGCACGCTCGAGGAGACTGCCGCCGCGCGCGAGGCGCTGCTCGCGGACGAGGCACGGCTCGGTGACCGGAGGGAGAAGGAGGCCGCCGCGAGGGACGAGATTCTCATCGAGGTGAACCGCCTCCGGGGAGGGATCCGCGAGCGCGAGGATTCGATCCGGGGCGACCGGAAACGGAAAGAGGCGCTGGCGGAGGAGAATCACGGCCAAGACCTTCGACTCCAAGAGATTCATCTCCAAAGACAAAACCTCCTTGAAAAGACCCGGGAGGAGTTCGGCACGACTCCCGAGGAAGCGGGAGAAGGGGACGCTCCGGAGGGGATGGCCGAGGTGGAGATGCGCGAGAGAATCGCCTCGCTGAGGGAATCTCTCCGGCGTCTCGGTCCGGTGAACCTCGTCGCGCTCGACGAGTACGACCAGGAGAACGAGCGGTACGAGTTTCTCAAGGCGCAGGAGGAGGACCTCCTGAGGGCGAGGGACTCGCTGAAAGAGACGATCCGGACCGTCGACCGAAAGGCGCGCACCCTCTTCCTCGAGACGTTCGATCGGGTGCGCGCGAACTTCCAAGAGACCTTCCGCGCGCTCTTCGAAGGGGGAGAGGCCGACTTCAACCTAGCCGATCAGTCGGACCCCCTGCTCTCGGACATCGAGATCGTCGCCCGGCCCGGGCAGAAGCGGGCGCAGAAGATCGCGCTTCTCTCCGGCGGCGAGAGGGCGCTCACGGCGATCGCGATCCTCTTCGCCCTCTACCAGGAGAAGCCGAGCCCGTTCTGCATTCTCGACGAGCTGGACGCCCCTCTCGACGACGCGAACGTCAACCGCTTTCTCAACATGCTGCAGCGTTTCACGGACCGCACGCAGTTCGTCGTGATCACGCACAACCGGCAGACGATGGAGGCCGCGGACTACCTGTACGGCGTGACGATGGAGGAAGCGGGGGTGTCGCGCGTCGTTTCCGTGCGGCTCGGCAAGCGGACGCTCACGAGGG
>JBDRFQ010000058.1:0-2165 GCA_043818685.1 Candidatus Eiseniibacteriota bacterium | reverse complement strand
GGAAGAGGGATCCCTGTACCATCGCAGCACCTCGTGGGTGAAAAGTGGTCTCGCTGTCCACACGGCCATCCTACTCGCTAGAATGGCCCCCCACGAGGTCTTCTTATGCCCTGAACCCCACCCTAAAGACGGATCAAGGTTCTCCTCTCCCCCTTGCGCCGGCGCCGGTTCCGCCGGTATGCTAGCCTGGATGATGCCGGCGTTTTCGTCGCGAGGCCGCGATCTGCGGCCGCAGTAGGAAACGCGCGCATCATCCAGGCTGGTCGCACGAAGGCCCCGTTCTCCGACACGGGCGAGGCGGCGCATGAGAGTTCCCTTCACGAAGCTCCAGGCATTGCGAAACGACTTCGTGCTCGTCGACGGCCGAACCGTCCCCGTTCCCGATCCTCCCTCGCTCGCCCGCGCGCTTTGCGACCGCAAGAGCGGGATCGGCGCCGACACCCTCCTTCTCCTTCTGCCGTCGGAGCAGGCGGATCTGCTCGTCCGGATCTTCAACCCGGACGGGAGCGAGGGGGAGCTCTCGGGAAACGGCACCAGGAGCGCCGCGGCGTTTCTTCTCGCGCGCGGCGGCAAGGAACGAACGACCGCGACGATCGAGACGGTCTCCGGCGTTTCCACCCATCATCTCGAGAAGAAGAGCGGGAAGAGGAGCTTCCTCGCCTCGCGCATCGTCGCACCGCGCTTCCGCCCCGCGGAGATTCCGGTCCTCATCGACGGAGAGGAAGCGGTCGATGTCCCGGTCCGGCTCTCCGCGGAAACGGTGCGGGTGACCTGCGTGAACATCGGGAACCCGCAGGCGGTCGTGTTCGAGGGCTGGGACGAATCGAACTGGATGCGCCTCGGCCGCGAGATCGAGAACCACGCGATCTTCCCGCAGAGGACCAACGTCGACTTCGCCCGCGTGGTCTCCCGGGACCGGCTCCGCACGACGCTGTGGGAGAGGGGGGTCGGCCCGGTGGAGTCCTCGGGGACGGGAGCCTCCGGCGCCTTCGCGGCCGCGCGCCGCCTGGGCTTCGTCGATCCGAGGGTGCGGGTCGACATGGAGGGGGGCGCGCTCGAGATCGAGGAGGCGGAGGCCGCGCTCCTTCTCAGGGGATGGTGCGAGGAGGTTTTCGAGGGATCCATCGAGACGGAGGCGGGGAGGCGGGACGAATGACGGCCCATCGCGCGCTTCTCCTCGCCCTTCTGCCGCTCTCGGTCGCGGTCCCTCCGCCCCCGGCCGGCGCGGCCGATCCGAACCCTCCCGCTTCGATCGACCTCGCGCAGAGGCACGACATCCGCTTCATCGGCGGGGACCCGGAGGACGAACTCGGCGTGCAGGCCCGGTTCGGCGATCTGAACGGCGACGGCTACGACGAGGTCATTCTCGGCGCGTGGCTCGCCGACGGGCGCCACAACAACAGGCCCCGTTCGGGAGAGGTCGTCGTCTTCTTCGGGGGACCGCGGGAGAAGGAGGGGGAGGGATCGTGGAACGCCTCTCTCGTTTATGGGGCCCTGCCCGGGAACCGGATCGGCTCGTCGGCCGATGTCGGCGACTTCGACGGCGACGGCGTCCCGGATCTTCTCATCGGGGCCCGATACGCGGACGGTCCGCCCGACTCGCTCCGGCCCCGCTCCGGGGAGGCGTACCTTCTCCTCGGCGGTTCGAACGGCGAGAGGCGGGAGGTCGTTGATGTACGAAGGGATCCGGATCTCCTTCTTCTCGGCCGCGACGAGGGGGACCGTCTCGGCCGGAGGATTCTCGTCGCCGATCTCGACAAGGACGGGAAGGAGGACCTTCTCGTCGCGGCGGTCGGCGCCGCCGGTCCGAGCGGGGAGACCCGGGACGCGGGAGCGGTCTACGTCATCTACGGGGATCGACGCGAGAACATCGAGGGGATCATGGATCTCTCGCTCGAGGATCCCCCGGCGCTCTACGGAGAGGACGATTCGGACGCCCTCGGAAGCGCGATGGCGACCGGGGACTGGAACGGCGACGACCAGCCGGATCTTTTCCTTGCCTGCGGTTTCGCGGACGGCCCCGCGAACGGGCGGACGAACGCGGGGGAGACGTTCGTCCTTTTCGGAGCGCCCGGGATCCGGTTCGAGGGCGAGCGGGTCCTCTCCGAGGGGAGGGAGTTCACGATCTACGGCGCCGAGGCGTACGACGCCGCGGGTGTCGCCGT
>JBDRFQ010000057.1:0-2032 GCA_043818685.1 Candidatus Eiseniibacteriota bacterium | reverse complement strand
CGTGGCGGAGAAGGCCTTCCTCGAGGCGATTCTCGCCGAGACGGGGGGAAACGTGGAGGAAGCGGCACGGCGCGCCGGGATCGGCCGATCCGCCGCCCGCGAGCGGATCCGCCGGCTCGGCATCGACCTCGATGCGTTCCGCGCCGGCTAGCTTCACCACGAAGGCACCAAGAACACGAAGGTCACGAAGAAAACGGAGAAACGACAGTTCGGGGCTCCGAGGGGCGCTGGGATCGCGAGCCGCAAGCACACAACACCAATCAGAGCCCCGAGCGATAGCGAGGGGGCAGGCCCGGAGATTCTGTGCGTATCCTCGCGATGGCGGCCGCCACGTCGGGCTTCGCACTTCGTGCCGCCATGGCGCATCGTCCCGCACGGACTCCGCTGCCTGACCGCTCCCTGACGGTCGCGGCACGGATTGAAGCCGCTCGCCGCCGTATTCCAGGCGCTCCATCGCGTGTCTCGCATCGTGCCCATCGAGCCTGCGCTTCCGCGTCTTGCGTCCTCTGTGCTTTCTCTTGGCTAGCCTCCCCCGAGCCAATTCCGCCACTCCTCCGCGTCCGCGGACAGACTCTGTCCCGTGATCCGCCGCAAGGCCGCCCAGGCCGCATCGCGGACCCCGGCATCGTGATCCTCCAGCAGCTCGACCAGCTCCGCCACCGCCCCCCACGCGTTGAGCGAGCCCAGCGACTGCGCCGCCTCCCGGCGGATCCGGAAATCATCGTTCCTCAGGTACGGCAAGACCCTCTCCACCGCGAAGGCCCGCCACACCCGCACCTGCCCCAGCCCGCGGATCGCGATCCGTACCTCCCCCGGAGAGTCCGACTCCAGCCGCTCCGCCAGATCCTGCACCCTCCTCACCTGCCCCTCCCACCAGACGCCCCACGGACCCGGCTCAGGCCCGAATGGACACCCCGTCAGCGCCTTGAGGACACGGAGCGCCTTGTCGCGCACCCCGGCGTCCTCGTCCGAGAGCGCGCGGATCAGCACCGGCACGGCATCCGCCCAGCCGATCTCCCCCAGCGAGATCACGGCCCACCGGCGGCTCGATGCATCCTCCTCCTCCAGGGCGATCTGCTGGAGCCGCTGGATGCTCCTCTCGTCGGGAAGACGCCCCAGCGCGCGGATCGCCTCCTTGCGCACGCCTCTGTCCTCCGAGTAGGTCTGCCCCACAACCACCTCCACGGCCCGCAGATCCGCCAGGAGCCCGAGCAACCGGACCAGATCCTGTTGAGCCTCGGTCGTCACCCCCGCGCCGGTCATCACGTCTCCCAGGGGCTTCACCAGATCCGCCTCCGGATCCCGTTTGCGGATCGCCAGGTAGGCGTCCGCGGCATGCGAGCGCACCCGGTCGTCCT
Organism: Candidatus Eiseniibacteriota bacterium; assembly: GCA_043818685.1. Lineage (GTDB taxonomy): Bacteria > Orphanbacterota > Orphanbacteria > Orphanbacterales > Orphanbacteraceae > VGIW01. The sequence goes on along the minus strand of JBDRFQ010000057.1, from coordinate 674 downwards.
CGCTCACCAGAAGGCCCCTCACCGGAGGGGCCGCCCCCGGATCGCCGTACCGGGCAAGCGCCCGAAGGACCAGGCACTGGAGATGCGCCGAGGGCCTGGCCAGCAATCCCGTGAGCGCAGGCGTGCCCGCCGGATCGCCCAGCTCCCCCAGCAGGAGAACCTCCAGTTCCAACCGCTTCGGGTCACGCTCGGGCTCCACGAGGGTCGCCAGCGCCCTCACCCCCACCAGCCCCATCGCCCGAATGTCTCTCACCGCATCCGTTGCGTCGTACCGCTCGCGGGTCCCGGCATCGGGCCCCATGCCGTCACCGCCCGGACGACTCCCGGGGAGACACGCCTGCAGACGGTCCACGATCGCGCGAACCTTCGCGAGATCCTCAATCCCAGGCATTTCCTCCGCCTTCGCCTGCCCGTCCGGCGTCTTCGCCGACTCCTGCGCGAAGACCGGAAACAGCACCCAGGCCGGCATCAGGATCACCACCATCCCCACGCCCACGACCCGCATCCGACCCGACCGCTTACCCGCCATCATGTCACCAACCGAATCTAGGAACTAGGCCCTACATGGGGTCAGATCTTCGAAGACATTTCAGTTTTGCCTCGCCGCCGGCTGGAAGTCGTGATGCCGTTCCGCGCCCCCGTGCCCCGTAGGGACGCGCGGAAGCGCGTCCGCG
>JBDRFQ010000056.1:0-3261 GCA_043818685.1 Candidatus Eiseniibacteriota bacterium | reverse complement strand
TAATGTATGAGGCAATCGCCATCGCCCGGCGGGATGCACAAGCGGCGGCTGCTCCCTCAGCCCCTTAATCCCCCTCTCCTTAAAAAGGAGAGGAGAGGCGACGCCTCTCTTCTTAGTGGTAGTATGACATCGGGGGGGGAGCCATGAACTCCCGTAGCGGACGAGCCCCTTGGCCTCGTCGAGCTCATCCTCGGTGAGCCACCGTCCCTCGTGGTTCGTGTAGCCGAGGAGGGCGCGGGCCTCTGCGTGGTCGGGGTCGGCGGCGATGACTTCGGCGAGGAGGAGGATGCGGTCCACCGCCAATCGCTTCTCTGCGCACCATTCGGAGAGCCGGTAGAGGGCTGCGGCGTCTTTCTCGCTCACCTGCTTGCGCAGGTGACGGAACTCGGCGGTCACCGAGTCAGCGCTGTCCGGCTGTTCCGCCGCGCAGAGGCCGGCGAGGATCAGGATTCCGAGGACGGCGAGCAACGCGCGCATGAGATGATTCTACCAGGTGGGTGAGTTGCCGCAAAATGGTCCCGACGGGCGTGGCCGCGGCTGGGCGGTTTGGCGTCCTCTCGCCGGCGCCGATCCACTTCCTCCGGGTCCACCGGACGGTCCTGATCCACCCGCCCCGCAACTCGGCGGCAGTGCTCCAGCAGCTTGCCGAGGTCGCGTCCGCGCTCGTCCCACAACTTCTCACGAACTCGATGGACCTCTTCGACGATTCGGATCCTGTATCGCGGACGGATTCCGTCTCCGCGATCTCCAAGCGGCGGGACGCCGCTTCTACTTCTCTCCGTGCGTTCTCCGCGTCTCCGCGGTGAAAAAAATGCACCGCAGAGGCGCAGAGGGCGCGGAGGGAAGAGGAGAAGGGCGTCAGGCCCTTTCGAGGATCACCACGGCCGCCGCGACGCCGGCGGCGTGGGTGATGGAGAGGTGAGCGCGCTGCGCGCCGAGATCCTCGGCGCGGTCGAGCGCGGCGCCGTGGAAGCGAAGTCGGGGGGCGCCGGCTGCGTCCACGGCGACCTCGACGTCAACCCAGCGGATTCCTCTCGACAGGCCGGTGCCGAGGGCCTTCAGGGCGGCCTCCTTGGCGGCGAATCGCCCGGCGACGTGGGGCGTGGGGTCGGCGAGCGCGGCGGCGGTTCGGCGCTCGGCGGGGAGGAGGGTTCGGTCGAGGAAGCGGGCGCCGAAGCGGGCGAGGGTCCTGCGGATCCGCTCCACCTCGACGACGTCCAGTCCAACGCCTGCGATCATGGCTGCGAGTCGGGATCCTGGCCGCGGGCCCGGAGGAGGCGCCCGCGGAACTGCTTCACCCGTGCCCGGACGAACTCGCCCAGGGTGTCGTCGTCCACTCGGTGAAGAGGCAACCGGTAGGTGTCGTCGGCGAGACGCACGGTGGCGTGGTCCATCTCGATGGTGCACTCGACGATGAGGTCGTTGCCGCGGGGGTCCATCCGGCACGTGAAGAGGATCATCCCGACGGTCTCCTCTCCGGCCGGCTTGCCGATCTGGTAGGCGGTTGCGGCCTGGGAGCCGGCGTGGGCGACCTTCCGGGCGTCGGCGAAGTCGTCGGTGAGGGGGTCGCAGGTCTCCTCGACGATCTCCTGCGCCCGGCGCAGGGCCCTGATGTGGTCCCTCGGGGTCGGAACGGGCATGGCTATTTCCTCTCGAAGGCAACCTCGTCGCCGCGCTTCATCTCGCGCCAGTCGAAGCCCTCGGGGACCACGGCGGAGGACCAGGTGTCGTAGGCGGTTTCCACGGTGAGACGTCCGATGACCTTCCCGTCACGCAGCACGACGAGGGGGTCGCCGCTCTCGATGCCGCGGTTCTTCCCGGCGCTGATCAGGAGGAGGTTCGATTCGGGGCTGACGGCGTCCACCGCGGCGACGACCTCTCCGGCGAGTGGGCCGGCTTCCGGCGGGGGCGGGGCAGGGTTCGCCGAGATGCCGACGGCGCGGAGGATCTCGTTCTTCTCGCGCATCTCCTCGGCCAGCTCCATGTACCGCTTCTGCAGCTGGTCGAGGTCGTTGCGGGTTCGCGCGAGGTTTTCGGTCATCTCCCGGATGGTCTGCTCGTTGTCCCGGTTCTGCTGGAGGAGTTCGTTGTAGCGGGTCTGGGCCGTGTTCTGGGAGCTGCGTGCCTGGGCGAGCTGACGGTTCATTTCCTCGATCTTCTCGGGGGCGAGTCCGGAGGCGGTCTCGATCTCGCTGCACCGGGTCTCGAGTTCCTGGACCTTCTTGCGGAGGTCGGTGGCGTCGCGGGATGCGTTGCTCTTCTCGACGCGGAGCGAGGCGGTCTCGTTCCGGAGGAGGGTCAGTTCGGAGTCCTTCCGGGCGAGATCCTGGGCCTGTCGATCGACGAGGGTCAGGAGGGTCTCGGTCTGCTGCTGGAGTGCGGCGAGGCGGGCGTCGAGCTTCTTGTAGAGGAGGATGATGGAGGCGCTTCCGCCTGCCTCGGGGGAGAGGAGGTCGGCGTCGTCTTTGCCGCCGGGGAGGAACACGATGGAGAGCTTCCCGCCGTGGGAGCGCACCCCGTTGTTCGGGTCCGGGAGCCAGCGTCCGTCGACGGCGAAGGCATACTCGTAGACCTTGCCGGTTCGCAGGCGCAGGGTCTTCGTCCACGTGCCGCCCTCCTCCTGTTGGAGCACGTGCACGTATTCGTTCCAGCAGTTGAAATCGCCGACGACGGAGACCTTGCCTGCGCCGGGGGCCTCGATGCGGAAGGTGACGTCTCGGGACTCGAGGTCGAGTCGCGTCTCTTGCGCGGCGGCGGGGAGGGCGAGGATCAGGAGAAGAGGAACGATCTTCCTCACGGGGCACCTCCGGAGGTGAGGTCCAGGGTCCAGGAATCGAGGTCGGTTTGACGGAAGGTCTCGAGCTCCTTGCGTCGGCCGGCGAGGTCGGCCTGGCCGAGGAGGGCGGCGGCGTTCTTCTTGCCGGCCTCGACGCCGGGCTGGTCGAAGGGGTTGACGTTCCAGAGGCGTCCGGCGAGGACTGTCTGGATCTCGAAGAGGAGGATGAGGGCGCCGATTTCGGCGGGGCCGATCTGCGGGAAGGAAATCGTCAGGGACGGCCGCTTCGCCTGGGCGAGCGCCGTGGCGGTGCCGGCGGCCTCGGCGAGGAGGAGGTCGGCCATGTCGCGTCCGCCGAGCGCCGCGAGGGTAGGGTGTTCGGGGAAGAGGTCGGCGAGGGGGACGGGCGCCCGGAATCGCTGGGGGACGAGGAACGTGAGGAACTTGTCGTTCGGGCCTTCCATGAAGAGCTGCACGAGCGAGTG
>JBDRFQ010000055.1:0-4216 GCA_043818685.1 Candidatus Eiseniibacteriota bacterium | reverse complement strand
CTTGCGAAATGAGGGCGGTAAAGTCACGCTAGGAGTGAAGGTCTGTCGGTTATCGCACAAATGTCCCGGCGGCGAGCCATCTGAGCGACTACCGTTGAGTCATGGAGACGAACGAGTTCATTGACAAGCTCTTGGCCCAGGTCTCGCTCGATGCGGTCGAGTTTGTCAGCGACGTCGAGCGGGTTCTCGCCGAACAGGTCGTCTTCCTCCGCTTGCAACTCCAGATGGTGCGGCAAGAGTCGGTCACCGGCGCCCATGCCGCCATCCGAGAGCTGTACGCGCGCCTGGCTGACAAGGACGCGCAGATCGATTCGCTGCGCGACGACGTCCGCTTCCTGAAGGATTGCATCCTCTCCCAGTCAGGTTGACAGCCCGTTTTCCATTCCGTAGCGTTACGCAACCATGGCGAAACTCCGCATTCCCGAGCTCCTCAAGAAGGCACGCGATGAGCACGCGCAGCTCGAACAGCGGCTCGCTGACCCCCAGGCTTTCGCAAGCCCCGACTACCTGGAGATGTCGCAGCGATACGCCCATCTCAACAATTTAATTCGCCTCGGCACAGACTGGGGGAAGCTGACCTCGTCGATCGCTGAGCTGGAGGAGCTGCGGGAGAGCGAAGAGGAGCTTCGCGAGGAACTGGACGAGGAAATCGCTAGCGAGCGTGATCGCCTGGACAAGCTCAACGTCGCGTTTCGCCATCTTCTGGCTCCTCCCGACCCAAAGGATCGAAAGACTGCGATCGTCGAAATCCGGGCCGGTGCCGGCGGGGATGAATCGTCGCTCTTCGCCGCCGACCTCTTCCGGATGTACGGGCGATATGCCGAGAAGAAGGGATTGACGATCACCCTTCTCGATAGCCACCCCACACCTCTCGGCGGATTCCGCCAGCTGATCTTCGCGGTCGAGGGGAAAGACGCGTATGGCACATTGCGCTATGAATCCGGAGTGCATCGAGTCCAGCGGGTTCCGGAAACAGAATCCCAAGGGCGCATTCACACTTCAACTTCGAGCGTCGTCGTCCTCCCCGAGGCCGAGAATGTGGAAGTCACGATCGATGCGAACGACCTGCGGATCGACACGTTTCGATCCTCCGGCCCGGGCGGCCAGAGCGTCAACACGACGGATTCCGCTGTACGAATCACTCACATCCCCACGGGGATCGTCGTCAGTTGTCAGGACGAGAAATCGCAGCACAAGAACAAGGCCCGCGCCCTGAAGATCCTTCGCGCCCGCCTCTACGACCAGAAGGTCGAGGAGGAAGAGAAGAAGGTCGCCGCCGAGAGGCGCTCCCAGGTCGGATCGGGCGACCGGAGCGCCAAGATCCGCACGTACAACTTTCCCCAGGGGAGGGTCACGGATCATCGGATCGGGTTGACCCTCCACAAGCTCGATCGTATCCTGAACGGCGGGCTCGACGAGCTCGTGGAAGCTCTCACCCGGGCCAGCCAAGAGGAGCAGCTCCGCTCCGTCACCAAGTGATCCCGAGGCTGGGAGGAGCAATGGTGAAGGGATCGCGCGCCTGGACGCTTCTTCCCCTGCTCGAGACGACGACCAGTTATTTCAAAGATAAAGGAATGGAGAGCCCGCGCGTCGACGCGGAGCTTCTCCTGGCGCATCTCCTCGGCGTGAGGCGCATCGATCTCTACCTGCAGCACGACCGACCACTTTCGGAGAGCGAGGTCTCCCGCTACCGCGAGATGGTGCGCGCCCGGGCGGGCGGAACGCCGGTCCAGCGGATCACGGGCGAGGCCGAGTTCTACTCGATCACGCTTCTCGTGGCCGAGGGGGTTTTCATTCCGCGGCCGGAGACGGAGCTTCTCGTGGACCGCGGGATCGCGTTCCTCCGGAAGAGCGGGGGGGGCGCGGGGCGGTCCGCCCTGGACGCGGGGACGGGGACCGGGGCGGTCGCGCTCGCCCTTGCGAAGAACGTCCCGGAGCTCCGCGTCCTCGCGGTGGACCGGTCGGCGGAGGCGGCGGCGTGCGCGCGCGAGAACGCCGGCAGGACCGGGCTGGCCGAGCGGGTCGAGGTGATCGAGGGGGACGCGGCCGAGGAGCTTCGGGCGCGTCCGGGGGCGATCGCTCTCGTCGTTTCGAATCCCCCCTATGTGACCACGGCGGAGGCGGGGGAGCTCCCCGTCGAGGTGCGGGAGCACGATCCCGCGGCGGCGCTCCACGGGGGGGAGGACGGGCTCGACGCGTACCGCGCGCTCGTTCCCGCGGCCTCGATCGCGCTCGCGCCGGGCGGGATGCTCGTGCTCGAGGTGAGCGACACGACCGCCGAGGGAGTCCGCCGGCTCGTCGAGGCGGACGGGCGCTTCGCCGGGGCGTCGGTCGAGCTGGACTACGCGGGAAGGAAGCGTGTGCTCACCGCGGCGGCGGGCCGCCCCGAGTGAAGCGCGGAGAGACGATCGAAGCATCGAACCTTGATCCGGAAGGAGGATGAGCGAGTGGACGCGTTTCGCATCGAGGGGGGCGCAAAGCTCGTCGGGGAGGTCCGCGTCTCCGGTTCGAAGAACGCGGTTCTCCCGATTCTCTGCGCGACGATTCTCGCCCCGGGCGTGTATCGCTTGGAGAACGTGCCGGTCCTCCGCGACGTCGCCACCCTGACGACATTGCTCCGCACCCTCGGGGTTCGCGTCGCTCGCGAGGGCTCCGCGCTCCTCGTCGACTCGAACGGCGCGGTCCCGAACGAAGCGCCCTACGAGCTCGTTCGCACGATGCGCGCCTCGGTCTACGTGCTCGGCCCCCTCCTCGCCCGCTTCGGGCACGCGCGCGTGTCCCTCCCGGGCGGTTGTGCGTGGGGCCCGCGCCCGATCGACTTCCACCTCAAGGCGATGGAAGCTCTCGGAGCGGCGATCCGCCTCGACCACGGCGTCATCGACGCGGTCGGCGCGCCCCTCCGCGGGGCGGAGATCCGCTTCCCGTTCTCCTCCGTCGGGGCGACGGGGAACGCGGTGATGGCCGCCGTTCTCGCCGAGGGAACGACGACGATCTTCAACGTCGCCCGGGAGCCGGAGATCGTCTCGCTCTCTGAGTTCCTCGCCGCGATGGGCGCGAAGATCGACGGGATCGGCACGGAGAAGCTCGTGATCGAGGGGGTGCCCGAGCTCCATCCTGCGGACGCGCGGGTCATCCCGGACCGGATCGAGACCGGCACGTATCTCGTCGCGGGCGCCCTCACCGGGGGCGATCTCCTCCTCCGGGAGACGGAGCCCGCGCACAACGAGGCGGTGATCGCCGCCCTCCGCGAGGCCGGGGTCGAGGTCGAGGCGGAGGGGACCGGCATCCGCGTTCGCCGGCGCGGCGCGCTCCGTCCCGTCCGCGTCGAGACCGCCCCGCATCCCGGCTTCCCCACCGACATGCAGGCCCAGCTCCTCACCCTGCTGATGCTGGCCGAGGGGACGAGCGAGATCGTCGAGACGATCTTCCCCGACCGGTTCAAGCACGTCCCCGAGCTTTGCCGTCTCGGCGGCTCGATCCGCGTGGAGGGGAACCGGGCGATCGTCCGCGGGGTCGCCGCTCTCACCGGGGCGAAGGTGATGGCGAGCGACCTGCGAGCGAGCGCGGCGCTGATTCTCGCGGGGCTCGTCGCGCAGGGGACCACCGAGGTCTCGCGCGTTTACCACATCGACCGGGGCTACGAGCGGATCGACGAGAAGCTCTCCGGGGCCGGGGCGCGGATCTGGAGGGTGCGCGAGTGAGGATCAGCCGCGTCGTCGGAACGGCGGGCCACATCGACCACGGCAAGACCGCCCTCGTCAAGGCGCTCACCGGTATCGACACCGACCGTCTCCCCGAGGAGAAGGAGCGGCAGATCTCGATCGACCTCGGGTTCGCCCCTCTCGACCTTCCCGGTGGAGTTCGCGCCGCGGTCGTCGACGTTCCCGGGCACGAGCGCTTCGTGAAGAACATGCTCGCGGGGGTCGGGGGGATCGACGCGGTGCTTTTCACGATCGCCGCCGACGAGGGGGTGATGCCCCAGACCCGGGAGCACCTGGCGATCATCGACCTTCTGGGCATCCAGCACGGCGTCGTCGCCGTCACCAAGGTCGACCTGGTGGAGCCGGAGTTCGCCGAGCTGGTGGCCGCCGACGCCGAGGAGACGCTGCGGGGCACCACCCTGGAGAGCGCGCCGCTGCTGCTCTGCTCCGCGGTGACCCGGCAGGGGCTGGACGACCTGGTGGCCGCCCTGCAATCGGAGCTGGCCAAGACCCCG
>JBDRFQ010000054.1:0-6515 GCA_043818685.1 Candidatus Eiseniibacteriota bacterium | reverse complement strand
CCGTTGTCTCGAGCAGCTCCTCGACACGATCCCGAGCCCGGTCTTCTACAGGGATCTCGCCGGCACCTACCGGGGATGCAACCGCGCGTTCAGCGAGCAGATCCTCGGCCTTCCGCGCGAACGGATCGTCGGGAGGAGCATTCACGAGTTCCTCGAGGTGATCCCGGGCGAGCTGGCCCGCGTCTACGACCGGGCGGAGCTGGACCCGCTCGGAGACGGAAACGCGCAGGTCGGCGAGGCGGAGATCGGGTGCGCGGACGGCGTTCGCCGCCACTTCCTCTTCAACAAGGCGATCTACCGGGACGAGGACGGGAATCCCGCCGGAAGGGTCGGCGTCATGCTCAACATCACCAAGCGCAAGAAGACGGAGCGCGCGCTCGCCGAATCGGAGGAGACCTACCGCTCGATCTTCAGCTCGGCGAACGACGCGATCTTCGTCCACGACGGCGAGACGGGCGAGATCCTCGATGTCAACGAGAAGACCTGCGAACTCTTCGGATGCTCGGTGGAGGAGCTCCGGAGCCTTCGGGTCGTCGAGCTCAGCTCGGGAGAGCACCCCTTCACGCAGGAGGAAGCCGGGCGGAAGGTCCGGGCTGCCGCCGCCGGAGAGCCGCAGATCTTCGAGTGGCGTTCCAAGAGAAAAGACGGACGGCTCTTCTGGACGGAGGTGAGCCTGAAGAGCGCGACGATCCGCGGGAAGCCGCGTGTCCTCGCGCTCGTTCGGGACATCACGGAGAGAAAACGGGCGGAAGAAACGCTCCGCGAAAACGAATCTCGCCTTCGCGCGATCACCGACTCGGCCAAGGACGCCATCCTGATGATGGACAACGAGGGTCGCGTCGCTTTCTGGAATCCGGCGGCCGAGGCCATCTTCGGCTACTCGGACGCCGAGGCGGTCGGCCGGAACCTCCACGAGCTTCTCGCGCCGGAGCGGTATCTCGAAGCCCACGGCGCCGCCTTCCCGGAGTTCCGGCGAAGCGGACGGGGGACGGCGGTCGGCAAGACGCTGGAACTCAGCGCGATTCGGAAGGACGGCGCCGAGATCGACATCTCGCTCTCCCTCGCCGCGGTTCCGATCGGCGGCAACTGGCATGCCGTCGGCGTCGTTCGCGACATCACCGAGAGGAAGCGCGCCGAAGAGGAGGTCCGGAAGCTGAAGACCCTCGTCGATCACGCCAACTTCGGGATCGCGATCAGCGACATGAACGGCAATCTCATTTACATCAACGACTGTCTCGCGTCGGCGCACGGCTTCTCCGCCGGAGAGCTGATCGGCAGGAACCTGAGGGTCTTCCACACCGATGAACAGCTCCCGCGGATGAAGGAGCTCAACGATCGCCTGCGGGAGTCCGGGGAGTACTCGATGGAGGAGGCCCTCCACGTCCACCGCGACGGCCGGGTGTTCCCCATGCTGATGAACGGCGTCCTCATCCGGGACAAGGAGTGGAACCCCCTCTTCTTCGGAGCGACGGCGATCGACATCAGCGACTGGAGAAAGGCGGAGCGGGAGCACGCCAGGAGCCAGCGGCTCCTCCAGGAGTTCATGGACCGCTCTCCCATCTCCTTCTGGGCGAAGGACCTCGACGGACGGTTCACGCTCGCGAACCGGGGAGTCGCCGCGCTCTTCGGATGCCCTCAGGAGGAGATCACGGGGAAGACCAACGCCGATCTCTTGCCGGACCAACCCCGGGTGGTCGAGGAGTTGCGGCTGAGGGATCTCGAGGTCCTCCGGACGGGACGGGCCTCTCGTTTCGAGCTGAAGCTCATGGTCGGAGACAAGCCCCGGTTCTTCCTGATGTCGAAGTTCCCCCTTCGGGACGGGGAGGGCCGGATCAGCGGGATCGGAGGGCTCGCAACCGACATCACGGAACAGAGAGCCCTCGAGATGCGGCTCCGGCAATCCCAGAAGATGGAGGCGATCGGAACGCTCGCCGGGGGAGTCGCCCACGACTTCAACAACATCATCTACTCGATCATCGGGTTCGCCGACCTCGCGATGGACCACACGGAGGAGGGGAGCAAGCCGTTCCGCTGTCTCGAGCAGGTGCGGGAAGCGGGAAGGCGGGCAAGCGACCTCGTCGGGCAGATCCTCGCGTTCGGCCGGCGGGAGGAGATCGAGCGAAGGCCCCTGCGGCTCCAGCAGGTGATCGGAGAAGCGCTCGGCATGATCGAGGGAGCCCGTCCCCGCAGCGTCGAGATCCGCGAGAGGCTCGATCCGGAGTGCGGCGAAGTCGTCGCCGATTCGACCGAGATCCACCAGGTGGTTCTGAACCTCTGCACGAACGCCTTCCACGCGATGCGCGAGCGGGGCGGAGTGATCGAGGTTCGGTTGGAAGAGTGGGAGATCGACGAAAAGGCGGCTTTGATGATGCCGGATCTGAAACCCGGACGCTACGCCCGTCTCTCTGTGAATGACACCGGCCACGGCATGGACGACTCCACCATGAGGCGGGTCTTCGAGCCGTACTTCACGACCAAATCGGTCGGCGAAGGCACCGGCCTCGGGCTCTTCACAGTCCACGGGATCGTCCGGGGACTGAGCGGGGATATTCTCGTGGAGAGCGGACCGGGGCGCGGAACGTGTTTCGACGTCTATCTTCCCCTGCGGGCGGAGGACGGCGCCCCCGGGAACGCCCCGATGATCGATCGCGGGAACGAGACCGCGGCAGGCAACGAAAAGGAGGCGGTACATGGCACGGATTCTCATCGTGGATGATGATGAGCAGGTCCGGACGATGCTGCGCATAACCTTCGAGGAAGCGGGCTATGAAGCCGGCGAAGCGCCCGACGGGTCGGCGGCGATCCGGCGGCAGCGCGAGAACCCCGCGGATCTCGTGATCACCGACCTCATCATGCCGGAGAAGGAAGGGCTCGAGACGATCATGGACCTCAGGAAGGAGTGGCCCGGTGCCCGGATCATCGCGATCTCCGGCGGGGGGCGGCTCGTCCCGGGGGACTACCTCCTCCACGCGAGGCGGCTCGGCGCGAACCGCGTCTTCCGGAAGCCGATCGACAGGAAGAAGCTGCTCGGCGCGGTTCGGGAGTTGCTCGAGGAGGCCGCCGCGACCGGCCGGCCGGAAGCGTAGGGCGGCCGGCCCGTTCAGCGAACCGCGGCCCGGATGACCGCCCCTCCAAGGAGACGCTCGCCCCGATAGAAGACGGCGGACTGGCCCGGAGCCACCGCGCGCTGCGGCTCCTCGAAGCGCACCTCGATCGAGCCGTCGTCCGCCCTGCGGGCGCGAGCGGGCGCCGCGCGGTGACGATACCTGATCTTCACCTCGATCCTCCCGCCGAGCACTTCCTCCTCAGGAACGAGCAGGTTCTCGCCCCACGCGACGAGTCCCGGGGAGCGAAGATCCTCCTCGCGGCCGAGGCGCACGAGGTTATTTACAACGTCAACATCCGTTACGTAAAGGCGCGCGTTCCCGGCAACGCCGAGCCCCCTCCTCTGCCCCACCGTGAAGCGGGCCGCTCCCCCGTGCCTGCCCACCCGGCGCCCCTCGCGATCGAGCACCTCCCCTTCCCGCTCGACGCCCAGGAACCTCCCGAGATCGCCGCCGGGGAGAAAACAAGCGTCCTGGCTCTCCGCCTTCTCGGCGACGGGGAGCCCCGCGCCGGCCGCGATCGTTCGCACCTCGCCCTTCTCGAGGCCCCCGAGAGGAAAGGCGAGATGAGGAAGCGCGCTCCTCTCGATCCCCCAGAGGACGTACGACTGGTCCTTCGCGGTGTCGACGCCGCGGAGGATCGCCCTCCGCCCCTCCCCCTCGACGAGGCACGCGTAGTGCCCGGTCGCGAGGCACGGGAAGCCGGCCCGCCGCGCCTTGTCGAGAAGCGTGCCGAAGCGGACCCTCCGGTTGCACTCGACGCACGGGTTCGGCGTCCGCCCGGCGAGGTACTCGCTCCGGAACGACTCGATCACGTTCTCGCGGAATTGACCGGAGAAATCCCAAACGTGATGGGGGATCCCGATGCGGGCCGCGACCGCCGCCGCGTCCTCGATCGCCCCGGCGGAGCAGCAGGAGCGGGCGCCCCCGAGATCCGGATGCTCCGACGGGCAGAGGAGCTTCAGGGTGATCCCGGCGACGCGGCAGCCCCTTTCCTTGAGGAGCCAAGCGGCGACCGAGCTGTCGACGCCGCCGCTCATCGCGACGGCGACGCGCGTTCCCGGCGGGGGGAGGATCTCCGTCACGGCGCGCGCCTCTTCCTGAGCCCGCGCACCACGCCGGCGAGCGCCCCGGCGAGACGACCGGCGTCCGCGTCCGTGTTCCCGAGGCCGAAGCCGATGCGGATCCCGCCGAGGGCGAGGCCGCGCGGAATCCCCATGGCGAGGAGGACGCCCGAGGGCTCGGGCGATCCGGAGTGGCACGCGGACCCGGTGGAGATCTCGATCCCCTGGCGGTCGAGCTCCTCCGCGACGGCTCCCCCCGAGACCCCCTCGATGAGAAGGTAGCTCGTCCCGGGGATCCTCTCCGTGCCGCGCCCGAGGGGGATGATCCCCTCCTCCCGGCGGACGATCTCCTCCTCGAACCGGTCCCGCATCGCCCCGATCCGCTTCTCCTCCTCCTCGCGGCGCTCCCCCGCGAGCTCCAGGGCGACCGCGAGACCGACCGCGAGTGCAACGCTCTCAGTCCCCGGGCGCATCCCCCTCTCCTGACCGCCGCCGAGGAGAACCGGACGAAGCGGAACGCCGCTCCGGACGAGACGCGCCGCCGCCCCCTTCGGGCCGTAGATCTTGTGGCCGACCACGGTGACGAGATCGAACGGGTCCTCGCGGAGGTCGATCGGGAGCTTCCCCGCGGTCTGCGCCGCGTCGGTGTGGAAGGGGACGCCCCGTTCGCGGCAGATGCGTCCCACCTCGCGGACCGGCTGCAGGATTCCGGTTTCGTTCTGGCCGTGAATGAGCGTGGCGATCGCCCCGCCTCCCGCGAGCGCCTCGGCGTATTCCTCCGGATCGACGACGCCCGCCGCGCCGACCGGAACGCGGCGCACGGCGAACCCCTCCCGCTCGAGAAGGCACGCCGGTTCCTCGACCGCGGGATGCTCGACGTTCGAGAGGACGATCGTCCCCTTCCCGGCGGCGTGCGCGGCCCCCCGGAGCGCGAGGTTGTCCGCCTCCGTGCCGCTCCCCGCGAAGAGAACGTTCCCCGGCTCCGCCCGGAAGAGCGAGGCGATCCGCGCGCGCGCCTCCTCGAGCTTCGCCCGCGCCTCCCTCCCGCTCGCGTACGGGCTCGAGGGGTTCCCCCCCCAGCGGGCGAGCGCCTCCGCCATCGCTTTCACGACCTCCGGCCGCGCCGGCGTCGTCGCGTTGTGGTCGGCGTAGAGCCTGTTCACTTTTCACCTAAAGCGTAAAGCGGGCGTCCCCGCCCGCCTCGTCGACGATCTGCAGAGAGATGATGCCTGCCCAGCCTCATCGCAACCACGGCGGGTGGCGGCGGCAGGTGTCCGTGAGGAGCGCAGCGACCAAGGCTCGGCGACTCGCGAGCACCGAGCGGACAGCCGCCGACAGGACCCGCCGTTCGCCGAGATCGGTGTTGTGTCCCCCAACTAGGCTAGATTTCTTCCAGCTTTTCGTACTCTTCCTTTTCCTTTTTCTTCTTCTCGCGCTCGATGAGCTGCACCTGGCGCTCGACCTCCCTCCTCGCGTAGTCGGACCACACCGGGTCCCCGAGCGAAGAGGCCCTCTGGAACTTCTGCTTCGCCTGCTCGTACATCCCCTGCCGCTCGAGGATCTTCCCCCAGACGCACCACCCGCGCGCGTTCTGATCGTCGAGATCGAGGCCCTTCTGGACGTTCCGCACCGCCGCGTCTTGCTTGCCGACCGCCTTGGAGGCCTGGGCGTCGGCAAGCCGCACCATCGCGTCGACATCGGCGGGATCCGTCGACACCACCTTCTCGTACGTGGAGGCCGCGCCTGTCGTGTCCCCCTCGAGGAGCTGCACGACGGCGTAGTTCTTCAGATAGGCGGTGTTGCCCGGGTCGAGCTCCGCGAGCCTCCGGAACAGCTCTCCCGCGGTGGAGTAGTCCCCCTTCTCGGCGGAGAGCTGCGCGACGGAGAGCATCAGCCTCCGGTTGTCCGGCTCCTTCTCCAGAAGATCCTCCTGCGAGGCGAGAAGCTCGTTCGTCTTTCCGAGCTTCTTGTAGACGAACGAAAGGCGCTGCCGGAAATCATCGTTCCCCGGGTCGAGCTCGGACGCCTTCTCGTACGCCGTCTGCGCCCCCTCCCAATCCTCGAGAAGCTCGTGGTAGTAGCCTTGCTCGTAGTAGAGGCCGGGATCCTCCGGGTTCACCTCGATCGCCTTCGCGATCTCGTCGGTCGCGGCCCGGTGCTCCCCGCGGTCGCTGTAGACGGCGGCGAGGCGCGCGAGTCCCTCGGGGTCCTCGGGGAACTTCTCCGTGTAGCTCTTGAACAGGGCGAGCGCCTCGTCCGCCCTCCCCTGCCGGGAGACCGCGAAGGCGAGCAGCGTGTGCGCCTCGCGGGCGTTGGGCTTGATCTCGAGCACCTCGCGGTACGCCTG
>JBDRFQ010000053.1:0-2289 GCA_043818685.1 Candidatus Eiseniibacteriota bacterium | reverse complement strand
GCGGCTTATCGAGGCGGTCGACGCGCGGCTTCGTTCCGAGGAGAGCCGCGGGTCGTGATCGCTCAAGCCCCCCTTCACTTCTGGCGGCGCGGGGAGGGGGCGCCGCTCCTCCTCGTGCACGGCTTCGCGGGGCACGGAGAGAGCTGGGCCGATGTGGCCGCGCGGTTTCCGTCGAAGCGCACGGTCGCGAGCCTCACCCTCCCGGGGCACGATCCGGCTTGTCCGGCGGCGAAGGGCGCGCGCTTCGAAGAGACGCTCGATCTCATCGCTTCGATTCTAAAGGATTCGGTCGAGACCCCCTTCGAGGCGGCCGGCTACTCGATGGGGGGGCGCGTGCTTCTCGGGCTCCTCGTGCGCCACCCGAGGCTCGTCTCGTCGGCGACGCTGATCGGAGCGAACCCCGGCATCGAGTCGGAGGAGGAGAGGGGGGGGCGCGCGAAGTGGGACGAGGATTGGGCGCGACTTCTCGAGGAGCGGGGAACCCTGGAGTTCGCGTCGAGGTGGGAAGCGCTCCCGATCTTCGCGACGCAGGAGACGCTCCCCGAGGAAGCGAAGCGGCGACAGCGGGCGATACGCCTTCGGCACGACCCCCGTGCGCTCGCCTCCGCGCTTCGCTCCCTCGGTCTATCCGCGATGCCCGACTACCGGCCGGAGCTTTCGCGCATCGCCCAGCCGGTCCGCCTCGTCGCCGGCGAGAAGGACTCCAAGTTCCTGGCGATCGCGCGCCGCATGGAGAAGGAGATCCCGCGCGCGGAGCTCGTCGTCGTCCCAGGCGCCGGGCACAACGTCCCCCTCGAGAACCCCGCTTTCCTCGCCGCCCTGTTCGCATAACGCGGGGACACGCACCGAATTGCACGGAATCGGTACGTGGCCCACTGTTCTTCGTCCCTTACTTCAGCCTATACAATGAAAGGGCCTCGGCACCGCCCACCAGGCAATAGTCCGAATCCACAACATGAAGGGGCGTGCTTGCATAGTAGTCGAGCGACAATCCCGATAGCTCCCATCCTCCCAATGCCTCTCCGCTCTGAGAGAAACGGTGAAGCCGGATAATCTCGCCTTCCCGCGAGTGGGTCGCGATAACAACGGTGCCGGAGGCCGAGTCGGCATCGATCCCCGTTGTGAAACTTCTATGGGGAGACTCAACGAGAACCTCACTCCAGGTTGGCAGTAGTGACTCGGACGAGAACGCCGCTACCCCCAACCATGAGCGAACCTGGGCTTCTTTCTGTATGATCTGGTAGGTGTAGACCCACTGAGGAGTCGCTCCGTTCTTCAGAACGGCGGGACGGCAGTCGCTCATCCTCACCGTGCCGCCCTCGCCGGCGGCCGCATTCCAGCGCTGCTCCGCCTCCAACGCGGGAAGGCCGCCGGCCGGATTGATCGAGTACAGCAGAAAGCGCAGAACCGGCAGAGGGTAAGAGGGGCGAGTCACAACTAGGTGTTTCTGTTGCCCAACGGGGAAATGGTCCAACACTTCCCCAACGGGCGGTGGAAGGGCAACCGATCACAGCTCATTGAACCCCGTATCTACGCAGGCCAGAACAGGATGTTCGAGGACATCAATCGAGGTCCCCTGCCAGCGGATTAGACAGTACTCATCTCGCCCGACAAGCTTGCGCGGCATCGAGTAGGTTACTTCATCTGAACGGAAGATCTCCCTTCCTTTATTCGTATAGACCGTGCTTCCGGGAGTCCAGTATTCCTCCGAGTAGGGCCTCATGAAGACCACGAAGCGGCCGTCTTCGCTGATCCACGATTCCCCGAGCCAGTAGTCCCGGCCGGTCCTCCAAAGCTCCACGCCCCGTCGATCGACAAGAACAACTTGACGAGACACCGACCGAGACGGATCTCTTAGCCCGATCAATGAGTAATCACCATTCGAGGTCTGGCTCCAGAGCCCGAATCCGGGCAACAGAGAGATCTGTCCGTCTTCGGCCAGAACAGCCGAACGGGTCCCGATCCGAAAGACCCCCGCCGGAAGAAGATAGGAACCGGGGGTGCGCTCGACCATCACATCAAAGTCGTACGCGTACGTCGGTGCGATCGCCCGCCAGACAGGTTCCAGGGCCGGCTGCGCCAAAGAGCCCGCCAGGGCCACCACGTAAAGAGAAAGCACAGAAGAAGACACTAGGGACGCCCTCATTGGAGGAACTGGGCTAGCTCCCAATTCCGAAGAAACTGCGCCGCCGCCAGGACTCCCGGGTCCTCAGCCAGGCGGGCCGGGGTCTCCCGAGGGATCGCTCCGACGAGGCCGGGTACCCGCCCCCTCGATTGCGGGGCCGGAGG
>JBDRFQ010000052.1:0-20016 GCA_043818685.1 Candidatus Eiseniibacteriota bacterium | reverse complement strand
CGGGACGCTACGGCATACCTCGGAAACTCGCAGATTCCGTTTCTCCTCCTGACACCTCCTTGCTGTAAACCCAGGATCTACCGCAGCTCTTTCTCATATCTCGTTTCGCAACAATGAGTTGCGACAAACCTCCGCGCTGCGGGATGCGATTGGCCAACGAGACGATTTCTGCCGCATCGGTAGCGATTATACCAAAGCGTCCGCACGAGTGTCAACTGTTACTGATGAAAAGGGAAGTATTTAGGCCGCTTCCCCCGTCACGGGAGGTAGGGACCGAGGTCGACCTCCCAGGCGTCGAACTCGGTCGCGTTGCCGTCGGAGGACGGCTGGTCGATGCACGGAGAGAGTGAAAGCAAGAGCCGCGAACCGTCCGAGGACCAGCAAGGGAACATCCCGTCGCGGGAGCAAACGTTCACGCCCGTTGCGCCGGGGAGAGGAATCCATCGGACCGCCCGATCCGCAAGAGACACAATCTTAAGCCTTCGAAAATCAACCATATAGGCTAAATACTCTCCCGTCGGACTGATCGCGGGGTGGGAGGGATACTCTCCGTCCTCCGAGATCGGCACATAGGAGCCGTCTTCAGAGTCGTACATCCAGAGAACCTGATGCCCGTCCTGGAACACCTCCGCGCCCTTTCGAGGTGCTCGCAGCGGGCGCACGACCGTTGACCCGCCTTTGGAGCGCGTGCTCTTGGTGTGGCCGGTCACGTCGAGCTCGAGAGGAAGGACCTCGTTCTCTCCCACCGTTACCCACGCGGAGTCCCTGAGGAACTCGCCCTGCGCGTCTCGCGCCTCGATCGCGACGATCTTCACCTCGTGCAGTCCGGGGAACACGCACTCGATTAGGGTGGTGTCTCTGCGGATCGAGACCTGCTTCTGGCCGTCGTAATAGAAGTTCGCGTTCAGAGGACGCGCCACGAGAACGATCGTGCCGCGGGGATTGTTGAAGGTGAAGTCGACCTCCGTGGTGTCGTTCTCGAAGACGGCGATCGGAGTGGACAGGAGGGTGTCGCAGTAGTCCTCCACCGCGTCCTCGTCGGTGACCGACACGCCGACGATGTAGTTCCCCAGCGGTCGCCCCCCGACGACGCTCGGCGTGGGAACGCCGGTCGGGACCCCTTCGAGGTGGATCTCGGCGTTTACGGTGTCCCCATCGACGTTGTCGGCCTCCACCCGGATCGAACCGAGCGGGACCCGGCTGTCCGACACGAAGAAGATCAGGTCGCGCCCGCCCAGCCGCACAGCGGACGGCTGGTCCTCGATGAAGTCGTCCGTTCCGGAGAAGATGAAATCAGAAGGATCGTTGATCACCTTCATCGGCGTTCCGGGCTCGTCCCCCTCGAGCTCGAGCATGAAGATGTTCTGTCCGTCCGCGTACAGGATCGTCCGGTCGTCCATCCAGAGGGAGGCGGAGGGCTTGGAGACGATCGCCTCGTCGGAGAAGTCCGTGCTGCTCAGGCGGATCTCGTCCCCCGGGCCGGAGAAGTCCTCGACGTGGATCATGAAGAGCTCGTAGCCGGGGCGGTTCGCCTCGTCACGAACCACGGCCGTGTAGGCAAGGCGCCTACCGTCCGGCGACCAGGAAGGATCGAACTCGTCCTGCGGGGAGTCCGTGATCTGGTAGAAGACCGGTTCCCCGTCCGCGCCGCTGAGGTCGGCGATCCAGATGTTCTCCACGTTCCCCTTGTTCCCGCGATCCGAGCTGAAGGCGACGATGTCGGTCGTGCCGGGCTTGTAGGCGGGATGGCTGACGTGTCCCTCGATCAGCCTCGTCCAACGCTCGCAGTTCGGGCAGTCGAAAATCGTCCGGCCGGAATCATCGCTCCCGCAGCCAGCAAACGAAAGAAGGAGCAGAGAGAGAGCCGCCCGGACCAATCGCGTCCGCCAGATGGAACCCGACACGTTACCGTCCTCCTTTCGCTCCCCGAAGCCGCGAGCGAACCTCTCGCCCCTCGCGTTTCTAACCCTTTGGAAATCAAGCGCGTTCACTATACTGAATGGGCCAGGGCCTGTCAAGGCCCGCCCGATTCGCCCGGGCCGTTGTGACCCGCTCCCTTCCATGATAGGTTCTTTCGGGCCCGAGCGGGAGGATCTCTCGCGGGGAGGATGCGGTCTCGGTGGAAGGACCACGATCGCTGAGCGCGGGGACGACCCGCTTTGTCTGGACTGCCGCGGCGCTCTCCGTCTGTCTCTACTACTTCCTCTCCCACCCCCCGCGCCCCGCGTTCGGCCCGCCGGCCGCCGCGGACGGGGCCGGGTGGGGCGCCGCCGTCCACGCCGCGTGGATCGGGGCCGCCCTCCTCTTCGCGGGGCTCCTCGTCGGGGGAGGCCGCGGGGCCGCCCGCCTCCTCCGCGTGCGGGACGCCTCGCCCGTTCTCCTCTTCGTCCTCGGCGCCCTCCTCTCCTCGCTCCTCTCGTTCTTCCTGATCGCCGCCGGCCTCTTCCGCCCGCTCACCCTCGGAGGCGGCCTCTTCGCCTTTTTCCTCGCGGCCGGCCTCCCTCGGAGGGCCTCCGTCCGGATCCCCTCGGTCCCCCGGTCCTTCCCGGACGTCGCGCTCGGAAGCCTTGCCGCGATCGCCTTCCTCGCCCTCCTCGTCCGCGTCCTCGCCCCCCTCACCGCGAACGACCCGATCGTCTACCACATGCCGATCGCAAAGGGGTACGCGACGACCGGCGGGTTCGGGGGAGCGCCGGACCTCGTCTACGCGCGGATGCCCCACGCATCGGACCTTCTCTTCGCGGGGGCCTTTCTCTTCGGCGGGGAGGGCGGCGCGCGGGTCTTTCATCTTCTTCTCGCCGCCGCCTGCGCGGCGCTCGCGGCGCGCCTCGCCCGCGAGACCGTCGGCGCGCCCTCGGGGCTCGGCGCGGGAGCGCTCTTCCTCACGCTTCCCCTGGTCCTTGACCCGCGAACGATCGGGAACGTGGATCTCGCCGCGGCCCTTTTCTTCGGGGCTTCCTTCCTCTTCCTCGTGCGCCACGAGAGGACGGGAAAGCGGGCGGATCTGGCCGCCGGCTCCCTTCTGGCGGGAGGGATGCTCGCGACGAAGTACAGCACCTACGCCGCCTACCCCCTCCTCCTCGCCCTCTTGCTCTTGCCCGTGCTCGGAAAGAGGCGTCGGCCGGCCTCCTGGCGGGGGGCGATCGCGTTCGTCGTTCTCTCCCATGCCCCGCTGGTTCCTTGGCTTCTCAAGGGATGGGCGGAGACGGGAAATCCCCTCTTCCCCCTCTTCCCCTCCCTCCTCGGCGGCCGGGGGTGGGACGCGCTCCTCGGCGAGCGGCTCCTCGCGTGGCAACGCTCGATCGGGATGGGGAGGGACCCGATCCGCTTCCTCCTCCTCCCGTGGAACGCGATCGTCCGGGCGGCGCCCGGCTACCCCTATTTCGACGGCGCCCTCTCCCCGGCCCTTCTGCTCTGGGCGCCCTGGGTCTGGTTCCGGGGGGGGAGGCCGGCGCGCGGGGTCCTCCTCCTCGCCCTCGCGGGAATCTACGCGTGGGGGATCGGGTCCCAGCAGCTCCGCTTCCTCCTCCCCGTCGTCCTCCTCCTCGCTTCCGCGTCCGGAGGGTTCCGGAGGACCGAGCGCGGCTCCTTCGGCATGCTCCAGAACTCGCTCTTTGTCGCGATCGCCGCCGCCCTCCTCGCGCCTTTCGTCGTCGAGACCGTCCGCGACACGATCCCCGTGGTCGCCGGCCGGGAAAGCGAGAGCTCGTACCTCCGCCGAAAGGTGCAGTCGCACGAAGCGTTCGAGGGGACGGCTCAAATCGTGCCCGAGGGAGAGCGCGTTCTTCTCGTTTGGGAGAACCGGGTGCACCGCGCGCCCCGCCCGTTCGAGGCGGACAGCTTCTTCGAGGCGTCCGAGATCGTCCGGCTCGCCGAGACGTCTTCCTCCGAGACGGCCTTCTTGAATCGGTTGAAAAGCGAAGGAATCCGCTGGGTCCTCGTCAACCGCCCCCTTCAGCGCGTGTTCGCGAGGCACTCGCCCCCCGCCGCGGTCGTCCTGCTCGACCGGGCGTGGGCCCTGTGCGAGCCGCGCGGGGCGTGGGCGGGGCTCGAGCTCTACCGGATCCCCTGAGAGGAGCGCCCGCCGGGGGAGAGAATCGACCGGATCGCCTCGTCCTCTTCCCCCCCCTTCCGGACGTACTCCGCCGCGAAACGACGCGCTTCGTCGGCCCTCCCCGCCCGGGCGGCGAGGATCGCCCCGTTTCTCCACGCGGGAAGAAAGCCGGGGTTCGCGTCCATTTCCCCGCGGAAGAGATCCAAGGCCTCCTCGACGCGCCCCTCCCGGAAACGGATGAGCCCGCGGGCGAAACGAATGTAGGGATGGTCGTCCCCGGCGCGGGCGGCTCCGTCGAACGCCTCGGCCGCCCCCAGGAGGTCGTTCTCCCGGTAGAGCGCCGCGCCGAGGGCGTAGAGCGCCGAGGGATCCCCCCCCCACGCTCCCGCCCGGTAAAGATCGAAGAAGTCCCTCCGGTCCCGGAAGAGCTCGGCCACCATCGCCTCGCGCGTGGCGGCGGGGAGAGCGCGGGGGAGCCCGCTCGACTCGCGCCAAGCGCCCATCCGATCGGTCTCTTCGATCCGCACGAGAAGCTCCGCCGCGAGACCGCGGGCCGGATCGTCGGGCGCAAGATGGGCGAGCGCGGCCTCCCCCTTCGCACGCGCGTCCTCTTCCGCGCCGAGGAGCGCCAGCGCCGCGAGATGAAGCCATGCCTTCCCGTAGGCGGGATCGAGACGGATCGCCTCTTCGAGGAGCGACCTTCCCTCTTCCAGCCGTCCCGAGCGGTAGAGAAGCGTGCCGAGGTTGAGGCGCGCCATCGGGTACTCGGGGTCGAGACGGATCGCCTCCCGGAACTGGGCCTCCGCCTCCTCCTTCCGATCGGCGACGGCGAGAAGCTCGCCGAGGTTGAGGCGGGAGCGCTCGTAGTTCGGATCGATCTCGATCGACCGGCGGTAGGAGAGAACCGCTTGCTCGATCTCCCCCCTGCTCTGGTGAATGATCCCGAGGCGATAGAACGACTGTGCCTCGCCGGTCGTTCCCGAGAGGCGGTAGAAGTTCACGTTGCAGAGAACGAAGAAGGGGACGATCCAGAGCGCGCGGCGGAGAAGCGCGCCCCGCCGGCCTTTTCTCGCCTCCTCGAGCAGGGCGGCGCACATCCAGGACGCGAACAGGAGGAGAACGGGAACGATCGGGAGGCGGTACCGGGTGAGCACGAAGAAGAGGACGATCGACGCCGCGTACGAGTAGACGAACGACGAAAGGAGAAAGAGGTTTCGCCCGCGCGCCAGAATCGTCCCGGAGAGGGCGAGAGGAGCGATCACGCCGAAGGGGATGTGGAGGATCCGGATGATCGGGCTGTAGCGCATCTGAAACCGGTAGGTCTCGATCTGCGGGATCTCGAACGTGGAAGTGAAAAGGACGGTCTTCTTGAGGAGAAGCCGGACCTCCGCCGCCGGGTTCTCCCGGATCCATGCGAGGGCGCGCCCCCGCCACTCGGCGGAAACCTCGGAGGGAGAAAGGGACCGCCCGAGCTCGCGTTCGAGGAGTCGGCGGCCGGAAGGATCCTCGTCCACGTCGAGCCCCTTCGGCTTCTCGTAGGCACCCGAGGATTCCGGCCCGTTCCCGATGTAGAAGTTGAGCCCGCCGTTCGACGTGAGCGGGATGAAGTCGCCGCTCGCGGCGCGGTTTCGCGCCGTCACCGCGCCGACGACTAGGAGGAAGCCGAGCAAGAGAAGGAGGGGCGGGCGGAGGTCCCATCTCCTCCTTCCCCCGTCTCGGGCGAGAGCGTAGAGGGCGAAGGGGAGGAAGAGGACCACGTTCCCCCTCCCCGCGGCGGCGAGCCCGAAGAGCACACCGGTCGAAAGCCGATGCAGGGAGGACGCGCGGGGGCCGGGAACAGAGAGGCGATCCAAGATCCAGAGGAGGAGGGTCACGGAAAGGGTCGTGTCGAGAATCGACGACGTGTAGAAGACGAGGGGTGCGTAGAGCACCGCCGCCGCGGCCGCGGTGAGCGCGATCGTGGGGCTGAGGAACCGCGACCCGATCCGATAGAGGAGAACCGGAACCGCCGCGCCGATGCACGCCTGCAGGAGGCGGATGAGGAGAAGGTGCCGGCCGGCGAGGCCGTAGACCGCGGCGAGAAGATGCGGATAGAGGGGGCCCATGAAGTACGCCTCGTCGCCGACGAGCCCCTCGCGGAGGATCTCCCGCGCCCGGAGGTCGTAGTAGCGCGCGTCGAGACCGAGCGCGTCGGGGAACGGATTGTCCGTCGAGTCCCACAGGTAGGCGAGACGAAGGAGAAGGGCGGCCGCATAGAGGCAGAGGAGGATCTTTCGGCGGGAGAGCTTCCTACGCGGCCGCATCGCCGCGCCTCTTGCGCCCGCCGATGAAGTCGCGCGCTCCGTACACGATCCCCCCGATGAGCCCGTTCACCACGAAGATCCCGTAGATGAGAAACGCGAGAAGCACCGCGCGGGTGTCGCTGACGTCGAACAGGCGGAGCAGGAGGAGCATCACGCCCTCCCGGATCCCGAGTCCGGCAAGGGAGAGGGGGAGCATCCTCCCGATCTCCACGAGCGGCATGAGGAGAAAGAAGTGGGCGACCGAGAGATGAACGCCCAGCGACTCCGCGAGAACCCAGCAGCCGAACACCCAAACGGACCGGGAGAGAACGGAGAGAAGGAAGGCCGCGAGCACCGCGCCCCGCGCTCTCTTGTAAGCGTCGAGGAAGTCGTAGAGCTTCCCCGCCCTCCGCCGCACGTCCAGCCGGGCGAGAAGGGGCGCGAAGGGCTTGAGGAACGGCTCGAGCCTCCGGAGCGTCCTCCTCCGGATCGCGACGGTTCCGGCCGCGAACAGGAGGGCCATCGCCCCCCCGGCGGCGAGAAAGGACCCGCGCTCGGGAAGGGTCGGATAGAGAAGGAGAATGGCGCCGATCGAGATCGGGAGGAGAGCGTAGAGGCCGAGCAGGCGTTCCACGACGACCGAGGCCATCGCGGAGGAACGCTCCCCCGTGTCCCGCGACAGATCGAGGACCCGAATCACGTCCCCGCCGATCGAGGTCGGCATGAGGTTGTTGAAGAACATACAGACGAAGTAGTAAGCGGTGAGGCGAAGAAGGCCCACGCTCGCCCCGAGAGGCCGGATCAAGATCTGCCACCGATAGGTGTTCAGAAAGACCATGACAAGATTGAGCGCGTAGCCGGCGGCGAGGAGGAGGAGCCGCACCTCGGAGCCCGCGCGCCGGAACTCCCCCCAGTCGACGCGGGAGAGAACCAGCGCGAGGAGCGCGATCGTAACCAGAAGCCGGAGAAGGTTCCCCTTCAACTCCCCTCCCCCTTCCGGAGGTAGACGATCAGATCGCCCTGCTTTTCGACGAGAACGAACTCCCGCTCGATCGCCTCGAAGACGCGCGGCGCGTAGTTGCGGAAGCGACGCTCCTCCCTTCCGTCGAGGGGGACGTCCCGGAGAAGGACGAGCTTCGTCGGGCGGCCGAGAAGATCGGCGATGTATCTCTCCTCTTCCCCCGGCGAGTCGAAGCCCCGACGGAGGTGAACGAACGCGGTCGGGTTCAGCCGGTCGAAGAGAAAGTAGATCAGCTGGAAACCGGGAACGGAGAGCACGTAGTCCCCCGGGGCGGAGTAGCGGTCCAGAATCACTCCGAGGCTCTCGATGAACCGGGCCTCTTCGGGAGCGACACGCACCCTCGCTTTCCGGATCGAAAGGCGCGCCTCCTCCCCGCCGATCTGCGCGACGGAGCCGGTGTAGTACGGAGGAATCGGCTGAAGCCCTTCGGCGGCGATCCGCGCGGGCCCGAAAGGAGAGCGGTAGACGCCCGAGTAGGCGAGAAGCGCGAGAAAGAGGAGAACGGGAAGGAGGAGGACAAGGACCGCGCGGGCGCGCACCCACCGCCCCACGGCCTTCTCCACCGCCCACGGCAGGAGAAGATAGAACACGCCGACCGCCTGGAAGAGATGCGCGAGATCGCTCCGCCAGAGGGCTTGATGGAAGGAGAGGAGACCGAGGAGCGAGAGGACAAAGAGGGGCCGGCCGTCCGGACGCCCGAGAAGAACGCCCCTCGCGCCCCACGCGCCGGCGAGGAGCGCGAGAGGCGCGGGGAGATAGTAGAGGAGGCGGATGAGAAGAAAGGCGAGCCCGGAAGCGCCCCGCGAGACCGGATGGAAGAGGGGCGGGAAGGGAAGCGCGTTCGTCCGGTTATCCCGCATCCCCGCGAGGAGAACCTTCAAAGCCGCCGCGGGAAGAGCTCCCTCGAGCGCGAAGTAGAGGACGCACGGAAGGACCGCGGCCGCCGCGCCTAAAAAAAAAGCCGCTCCGCGCCTCGGGGTCTCGCCGGACCGGCGTCCGAGAAGGAGGAGAAGGCCGTACACGAGGAAGACGAACGCGCCCAGATCCTGCCGGAAGAGAAAGGTCACGCCGGCGAGAAGACCGGCTGCCGCCGCCCCGCGTGCTCCGCGGCGCGGGAGTCCCATCAGGGCGACGAGGTTCGCCGTGAGGAAGAGGTGAAAGAAGCTCTTGTGCCACGGGCCCGGGGCGGCGACGAAGAAGAGGCTCGCCGCGACCGCGCCCGGGCGCGAGAGAACCCGCCGTCCCGCGAGGTACGCGAGGCCCACGATCGCGACGCGGAGCGCGACCCAGAGACCGCGCAGCACGAGCAGGTCCTCACCGAAGAGCCGGAAGAGCCAGGCGACCAGATAGAAGCGCCCCGGCGCGTAGGTGTGATGGAAGTCCCCGTAGGGCGTCTCGCCCCGGAGGATCCTCGTGGCGCCGCCGAGGAGGTACCCCTCGTCGTCGTTGATGCCGAGATCCCAGTACGTGAGAAAGAGGACGAGGGAGAAGAGGGCGAGGGAGAGGGCGATCAGGAGGTCGCGTCTATCCGACATACCCCATGCCCTTCAGCCGCTCGACGATCTCCCGACGCTCCTCCTCGGTGAGCGCGCGCTCTCCCCGCGGGCGCGTTTCGTACGGCTCGCGGTACCGGACCGGGTGGGCCTTCATCCACTCCTCCGGGAAGGCGGCCTCGATGACGCGTCCGTCCATGTTCTCGGGAACCGCCTCCCCGAAGAGGTGAAGGACCGTCGGGGCGACGTCGCAGATCGAGATCTCTGGAAGCCGCTCCCTCCGGCCGCGGAGCGGCCCCCCTCGGGCGAGGAAGATCCCGTTCATCCGGTGGTCGCCCGAGTTGCCGAAGGTCCGCTCGACGAAGTTCCGCGTGGTGAAGTCGACGATTCCGAGCGCCTTGTACTTCATGTCTCGAGGAATGAACAGCACGTCGGGCATGCGCTCCACATGGGGCCCTGTGAAGCGCTCCTCGCGCCGGAACACCTCGGCGAGAAGCGGCCCGCCCCCTTCCGGATCGGGAATCTCCCTGAGCTTCCCGACGAGGTTCCGAACCGTCCCCTCGTGGTCCTCAGGCGCCACCGAGCCGTGCGGCTCCCTCCCCCTCAGGTTGACGTAGATCTGCCCGTAGTTCCCCTTCGAGTAGGCGCGGGTCCTCTCCCAGTCGATGTTCTCGAGCGAGAGGAACACCCGGTTGATCAGGCGGAAGAGGCCGGAGCGGCCCCCGACCCCCCGGGAGAGGCGGAGGCCCGCGAGGCCGAGGCGCATCGCCGCGCGGTAGCCGAGCGCGGGGGTGATCCCCGCCCGGAAGAGGAGGGTCTTCGCCCGCGTGAGGACGTCCCTCTTGAGGGCGAGGAAGCCGTTCTCGAGGAGCCAAACATTGAAGTTCAAATAGTAGTGAATCGGCCCGAACCCGTGGTCCGACATCACGATCTCGACCGCGCCCCGCTCGCGCCCCGCCTCCGCGAGCCGCCGCGCCGTCTCGTCGACCTCCCGGTAGAAGTCGAGGACGCGGTCCCTGTAGCGGGCGACCTCCCCGCGGTTCGAGCGGGGATGCGTCTCGTCGAAGACGTGCCACACCTCGTGCTGCAGGCGGTCCGTCCCCTCGAAGTACGCGATCGCGAAGTCCCATTCCTTTTCGCGGAGGAGGCGGAGGGCGAGCTCGCGCCGGTAGCGGAGGATCTCGAACGCCTCGTCGATCAGGCGCCCCACCTTTCCCTTCTGGTAGACCTCCTTGTGGTAGACCGGATAGGGGCCGAACGCGGACTCGATTTCCTCGAGAAGCTCGGGTGGGTGGGTGAAGTCCCGGACGCCGCGCGGCATGAGGAAATCGCCGACGAGGCACCCCTCGACCGGGTCCGGCGGATACGTGAGCGGCACCCCGAGAACGATCACCTTCTTTCCGTTCCGGGAGAGGATCTCCCAGACCGGCACTCCGTCGCGGAGGGTGGAGTTCACGGGGACCGGATCGTCGAGCCCTCCTTTCGAGTAGAGGAACTCGAAGATCCCTGTCTTTCCCGGGTTCATGCCGGTCATGAACGAGGCCCAGGCAGGGGCGGTGATCGGCGGAAAGACCGAGCGGAGCGGCGCGTGAATCCCCTCCGCCCGGAGCGACGCGAGATAGGGGAGGATCCCCTCGTCCATCCACGGATCGAGGGTGTCGAACGTGACCCCGTCGATCCCGATGACGAGAACCCGGCTCATGCCCCTCCCCTCCGCCTGTCCTTGAAGAGCAAAAGAAGTGCGATCCCGAGCGAGAGGAGAGAGACCGCCCCTCCGGCCCGGAAGGAATCCGGTCGATAGCGGAAGTCTACCACATGAGCGCCGGCGGTCAGGTGGACCCCCCGGAACGCGTAGTCGGCGCGGTAGAGCTTCGCAGGCGCGCCGTCCACGGTGACCCGCCATCCGGGGAACCAGGCGTCGGTGAGGAGGAGGAAGGCGTCCGCCGCGGACTCGGCGCGGACGACGACTCGGTCCGGTTCATAACGCTCGATGAGGGCGGACCCTCCCCCCGGCTCTCCGGACGGCGGGGGCGCCGGTTCCTCGATGTAGACGACGCCGGCCGGATCGAACGACGGGGAGCCGAGCCGCCGCAGGATCTCCTCCTCGGAGAGGGTCTCCCACGCGCCGTGGAGGGAGGCTCGCGGAAGGGGCTCGCCGATCGTCATCGGCAGGATCTCCCGCTCGGTGCCGACGCCATAGACCCGCGCGCCGAGGAGCCGGACAAGAGGCGATGAGAGGCTCTCGGGGCGGTGGAACGGACGATAGCGCCGGAGGCCGTAGAGCCCCGGCTCGATCCGCTCGAGAAGGCGGCGGTACCTCTCGACGTTGATCGCGTTGACCCCCGAGACATCATCGATTCCGTAGAGAGAGGGGGTGGCCGGAGGGAGCAGATCGGTCGCCCCCGGCCCGAACCGGGCGATCCGCCCGCGCGGCCCCGCCTCCTCCCGGATCCGCGCGATCTCGGGGGTCTCCCGGAAGAAGGCATCGGGAGACAGATCGAGGTGGTAGCGCGATTGGAAGAGAAGAAGATCGGCGCCCGAGACAAGGAGGACACCGACGAGGAAGCCGCTTCTCCCGATCCTCGTCCGCGCGAAGAGAAGAACGAGGGAAAGGAGAGCGAGACCCGCGGTGGTCGCCGCGGAGACGAGAACCGTCCGCGTGAGCGAGTCGAAGGGAACCAACACACCCGGGAGCTGCACGATCCCGCCGAGGATCGGTGCGCGCCCGCCGAGGAATAGCCGGACGAGCGGATCGCGGAAGAGGGCCGCCGCGCTCCCGAGGAGAAGAAAGAGAACGAGAATCGCGGCGACCCCCCGCGGGATCCCGCGCGGCCGCTCCCGGATCCTCTCGAGCCCGATGGCGAAGGCGAGCGCGTTCGCGAAGAGGGGGAGAAGAATCAGGCGGTCCGGACGGGAGAAGCGGAACCCCGGAAGGTGGAAGGCGACCTCGGCGAACGGCGTCCCCCCAGAGGACGAGAAGAGGAGGGAGAAAGAGCCCGAGAAGGAAGAGGCGGCTTCGCCCCGTCACCAGGCCGTAGAGTCCGACCGCCAGGGGGAGAACGCCGAAATAATTCAACGTTGAAACATAGTTCTGCCGGAAGAGGCCGTTGCCGGCCTGAAAGAGCGTCGACCAGAGGTTCTGGCGCATCGGGTTCCCGAAGAAATCGGGCACGGCCGTCTTCACGAGCATCGCCGGGTGGTGGGTGCCGGAGAGGAACGTCGGGAGATCGAGGGCGTCACGGGTCGATTCGCGCAGGAACTCCGCGGTCGGGAGGAGCTGGAAGGCCGCGATCCCCGCGGAGAGAAGCACACCCCCCGCGAAGAAGAGAGCCGCCCGCGCCCGCGGAATCGCCGGATCCACGGCCAGGGAGGCGAGGAAGCAGAAGCAGACCGCGTACCCGATGTGGATCAGCGTCTGCGGGAAGCCTGCGAGCGCGGCGAGGGAGAGCGCCCCCGCGAGGAACGCGGTGTTGCGGGCGGTCGGCGCCCGCGCGAGGCGGCGGGCGGCGAGGATCGCGAGGGGGAGCCAGGCGGCCGTCGCGACGAACGTCGGATGTCCGATCCGCGTGAGGAAGAACGGGCAGAGCTCGAAGGCGAGAGCGCCCGCCGCCGAGGGCCCGCGCGCGAGCCCGAAGGAACGCGCGCAGCGGTAGAAGAAGAACCCGGCGAGCACGAAGTGGATGAAGAGGTGCCACCCCATCGCCCGCATCGGCTCGACCGCATAGAGGAGGAGATTGATCGGATAGAGCAGGGCCGACTGGTAGTTCGCGAGAAAGGGCTGCCCGGTGAACGAGTGCGGATCCCAGAGGGGAAGGTCCCCGGCGCGCATCCGTTCCGTCGCGAAAACCCGCCGGGGGTAGTACGCCAGGGGGGTGTCGGAGTTGACCGCCGGCGGGGCGATCTCCTCCTCCGTCGCATGAAGGCGCCAGGGGATCCAGCGGTTTGGATTGCACGGGATTTCGACCCGCCCCTGAAAGACCGATCCGCGAAAAACGACGAGGGCGGCGACGACGAAGAGGAGAGGAAGGAGCCGTTCTCGACGCATGACTCCCGCACCCTATCGGCATTCGCCGGGGGCGCGCAAGGCCTTTGACCGGGCCCTCCCCCGCACGGCCAGGGCGGCGAGGGCGAGGAGCGAGAGCGCCGCGCCGGCGGAGAGAGAGAGAGGACGGTAGGCGAACTCCACACGGTGAACCCCCGGGGGGAGCACGACGCCTCGGAAGATCCGGTTCACCCGATGGATCCCGGCCGGACGGCCGTCGATCGCCGCCTTCCATCCGGGGTAGTACGCGTCGGTGAGCACGAGCATGCGCGCCCGGTCGGCGGCGCAGTCGATCACGACCCGCTCCGGCTCTCTCGAGACGATCAGGACTGTTCCCTCGAGCGGCGCCGCCGGGTCGATCGCCGTCTCTCCTCCCCCGTTTCTCGCGAGCCACTCCCCGACGCTCCCCTCCCCCGCCCTTCCGGGAGGCAGGGGGGAGAGAGCTTTCTCCACCACGGCGACCCGGCTCCCCGGCCCGCGCGCCCGGAGAAGAGCGACCGCCCCCTCCGGGTCTCCCGGCGCGGAGAGGATCTCCTCGGCGAGGTACGCGCGCGGAAGGGCGCTCGGGTTCTCGTGGACGCGAAACCTCCCCCGGAGGCGAAGCGGGAAGCGATCGTCCGGGAGGAGTCTCTGCGTGAGGATCCACCGCGCGCCGAGGGCGGAGAGAAGAGGCGAGCCGAGCTCCTCCGAGCCGGTCAGCGGGTTGATGCGGCGCTCCATCACCGACTCGGGCGCGAACGACCGATAGTATGCCCGATAGTCTTTTAATGTTAAAGCGTTATACCCCTCCACCTCTTCGATCGAGAAGAGACCGGGAAGGCTCGAGGGGAGAACGAGATCGCGAAAGCGGACGACCCGCCCCTCCGGGGCGAGCTCGCGGAGGGCCCGGATCTCGGCCGTCTCCTGCGGGAGCCCCGCCCGGTCCACGGTGACATGGCAGCGGCGCGCCTCGAGGCCGGCGTCCGCCACGAGGAGGAGGCCCGCCGCCGGCAGGAAGAAACGCGCCTCGCGCGCGCGCCGGGGGGAGGAGAAGGAGGAGGGTCCCCCCCGCCAGGAAGAGGGCGGCGCGGGGGATCCGTCCCGCCCGCTCCCCGGGGAGCGGAAGCCGCCGCCCGGCGTCGGGAACGAGCCCCCCCGCGATTCCTTCCTCCCCCGCCCGGAGCCCGAGGAGGAGAAGCCCGAGAACCAGGGCGGCGCCCGCGGCGGCGCGGCGGGCTCCCGGCCCCCTCCGGGCCCTCTCGATCCCGAACGCCGCGGGAACGACCATCGCCAGCATCACGAGGTGCACGATCCGGTCGATCCGCGATCCCCCGAGCCCGGGAAGAAGGGAGACGACGCGGACGAGGGGGGTGCCGAGCAGGACGAGGGAGGAGACGAGCCCGGCGGCCATGAGGAAGCGGGCGGACCGGTTCCGCCACGCGGGCGCCGCCCCGACGACGAGAAAGAGGAGGCTCCCGACCCCGACGTAGCACGCCGTGGAGAGGAACGACTGGTAATAGTGGCCGTTGCCGCGCCGGAGGATCTCGATCCACGAGTCGCCGTCGATCGGCGATCCGAACCAGTCGGGAACGAGGAGGCGGATCAGCGCCGCCGGATGCCACGACGAGGAGAGCAGATCTTCATACGTGAATCGAATGCGGTCCGAATGGAGAAGGAACTCAGCCGTCGGAACGAGCTGCGCTCCGGCGAGCGCGCCCCCGAGGAGGAAGCCCTCCGCGGCCCGTAGGAGCGGCCGGTACCCATCCGTTCGGCGGACGCCGAGCCACTCGTGAACGGTCCAGAGGACCGCGAGGAGCGCGCCCCAGAGGAGGATCGGCGGGAACCCGGCGAGCACCATGCAGGCGAAAGAGACCGCGAGGGGGAGAACGCTCCCGCCGCGGACGACCCGGCGGGACGCGTAGAGCACGAGAGGGATCCAGGCGGGCGTCGCGAGCATCGTGACCTGGCCCGCGCGGACGGCGAGCGCCCCGTTTGCCGCGTAGAGGAGACCCCCGATCAGCGCGACCCCGGAGGAGAGCCCGAGGCTTCGCAGGAGAAGAAGGCCGCCGCAACCGGCGAGGACGAGATGGAGCCAGACCGAGACCCCGAGGGATCGTTCCGGGGAGAACGGAAGGAGGAGGAGGTTCGGCGGATAGAAAACCCCCGACTGGAAGTTCGCGAGGAACGGCTGTCCGGAGAAGGAGGACGAGTCCCAGAGGGGGATCCTCCCCGAGCGGAGAGCTTCCGCCGTCTCCACGCGGCGGGGGTAGTACGAGCGAAGGCAGTCCGAGTTGTAGGCGGGCCCCTCCTTCGGCGGTCCCCACGGCTCAAACCGGTCCGCGGGAAAGGTCACGAGATAGCGGCCGGGGGCGAGGTCCATTGGAAAGAGAAGGAGAAGGACCAGGGGGACGGCGAGAAGGAGAAAGAGATCGCCAGGCGGCCGGTCCGGCCTCATACGCCTGCGGGCCCTCCGCCCGCTCCGGACCTGAAGTTGATCCGCACCCACATGGCGGCGAGCTCGCGGATCGTCGAGAGCACGTGGCTCGGGCGGACCGTGGACCTTCCGGCCGGGCGGGGATAGTGGCGCACCCCGATCTCCGTGACGCGGAGGCGGAGCTTCGTCGCTTTGGCGAGAATCTCCGTGTCGATGAAGAACTTCTTCGACTCGATCGTGATGAGATCGAACACCTCCCGCCGGAAAAGCTTGAAGGCGCAATCGATGTCCCGCACCCGGATGCGGAAGAGTGCTCGCGCGACCAGGTTGTACCCCCACGCGAGGAAGAGCCGGGTGAGAGGATCGAAGCGGTAGATCCGGAAGCCGCAGACGATGTCGTAGTCCTCGATCGCGCGAAGGAGGTTCTTCAGCTCCTTGAGATCGAACTGGTTGTCCGAGTCGGAGTAGAAGATGTACTTCATCCGGGCGGCGCCGAACCCGCTCTTCAGGGCCTCCGCGTACCCGCGGTTCCGGGGGTGGCGCACGAGGCGGATGTTGGGGTCCTCCGCGCGCGCCTCCTCGATCCTCTCCGCGGTTCCGTCCGTGGACCCGTCGTCGACAAAGATGATCTCGTAGGCCGGAATGCCAGCGATCTCGACCGCCTCGCGCGCGCGCCGCGCCGCCTCCCGGACGTTCTCGGCCTCGTTGAAGGCGGGAAAGACGATGCTGATCTGGTCGACCATGGACCCCTCGGGACCTGTGCTACTCTTTCTCCCCCTCGAGCACCACCTTGGAAAGATCGGCCAGACGGCGGAAGGCTCGAGCGACCTCCGCGAGAAGGGCGAGCCGGTTCGTACGCACCCGCTCCTCCTTGTCCATGACGAGGACCTTGTCGAAGAAACGGTCGATCGGGTCGCGGAGCGCGAGGAGGTGCTCCATCGCGCCGCGGTAATCCGAGCCGGCGAGCGCGCGGTCCAGGAGCGCCTCCGCCCCGGCGGCCGCGCGGTGAAGCTCTTTCTCCTCCGGCTCCGCGAGAAGAGAGGGATCGACCCTCGCCACGGGCTCGGCCCCCTTCAGAATGTTCACCACTCTCTTGAAGCCGAGAACGAGCCGTTCGAACGACTCTTCCTCGCGGAAGTCGCGGATCGCGAGGGCGCGCCGCTCGAGAGCCGCGGGATCGTCGAGACCGGCCTCGAGGACCGCCTCGACGATGTCGTAGGGAAGGCCCTTGTCGGCGAGGAGGTTCCGGAGCCGCCCGCGGAAGAAGCGGAGCGCCTCGGCCGTCGTCTTCTCCGGCTCGGGGAGACGCTCCCCGTACGCCCCCGCGCCGATCTCGAGAAGGCGGCCGAGCGCGACGGGGACCTTCTTCTCGGCGAGGATGCGGAGGATCGCGAGCGCGTGCCGCCTGAGGCCGTACGGATCCTGCGAACCGGTCGGCACGAGCCCGGCGCCTAGACATCCGAGAAGCGTGTCGACCCGATCGGCGAGCGAGAGGATGGCGCCGGGAACCGTCTCGGGAAGCGCGTCGCCGGAGAAGCGGGGGAGGTACTGCTCGTCGATCGCGCGCGCGATCTCTTCCGGCTCCCCCGCGGAGCGCGCGTACTCCATCCCCATGTACCCCTGCAGGGCGGTGAACTCCTTGCCGTCCCGGATCATCTCGGTGGTGAGGTCCGTCTTGGAGAGGCGGGCCGCGCGCGCGGCGGCGTCCCGCGCGTCCGGCGCCGCCTCCTCGGCCAGCGCGCATGCGATCGTCTCGATCCGCCGGGTCTTTTCGAGAAGCGAACCCATCCCCTCCTGCCACACCATGCGGTCGAGGCTCGCCACGCGATCCTCGGGAGAGACCGCGGTGTCCTCGTTCCAGTAGAACTCCGCGTCGGCGAGGCGCGCCGCGAGGACGCGCTCGTTCCCCGCCCGGATCCCCTCCTCGTTCTCCGCGATCCCGTTCGCGATCGCGACGAAGAGAGGGAGGAGCTTCCCCGATCCGTCGACGACGGAAAAGTACCGCTGGTGCGAGCGCATCGCCGTCACGACGACCCGGTCCGGGAGCCTCAGGATCCGCTCGTCGAAGCGGCCGCGGATCGCTCGCGGGAACTCCACGAGATAGTTCACCGTTTCGAGGAGCTCCGGATCGCGGAGGACCCGGCCCTCGACCCCGCTCAAGGCCCGCTCGATCTCCTTTTCGATCTCCCGGCGGCGCTCGTCCGGCGAGGCGAGGACGCCCGCCCGCCGGAGCGCTTCCTCGTACGCTCCCGGCTCGGCGATCGGCACCGGCTCCGGATGCAGCACCCGGTGGCCCCGGCTCTCCCTTCCGCTCGTCACGCCGGCGACCTGGAACGGGACCACCTCGCCGCCGAAAAGGGCGACGATCCACTGGATCGGGCGCGCGAAGAGGAATCCGGACGGCTCCCACCGCATCGTCCGCGGAAAGGAGAGAGAAGCGACGACCTCCGGAACGAGGGAGCCGAGAAGCTCGACGACCGGCCTCCCGCGCTCGATCACCGTCGCGGCGAGATACTCCCCCTTCTCGGTCGCAACGACCCTGAGCGCCTCGACCGGAACGCCCTGCGTGCCCGCGAAGCCGAGCGCGGCCTTCGTCGGCTTCCCCTCCGGATCGAAAGCGATCCGCTTCGGCGGTCCGGTCACCTCACGCTCCGCGTCCGGCTGCATCGCATCGAGACCGGCGATGCGAAGCGCCAGACGGCGCGGAGTGGCGAAGGAGTCGACCGCCCCGTGTGCGAGCCTCATCTCGCGGAGCCTCCGGGGGAGCGCCTCCGCGAGCTCCGCCAGCGCGGGCGGAACATAGCCCGCCGGAATCTCCTCCGTCCCGATCTCGACCAGGAGATCGCGCTTCACGCGGCTCCCCCCTTCCCGAGGAGGGGGAATCCGAGGCCCTCCCGCTTCTCGATGTAGCCGAGCGCCGCGCGGCGGGCGAGCCGCCGGATCCTCGTGATGTACCCGGTCCGCTCGGTCACGCTGATCGCCCCCCGCGCCTCGAGAAGATTAAATATGTGGGAACATTTCACCGTGCAATCATAGCCGGGAAAGACCAGCCCCTTTTCCAGAAGCCGGTGCGCCTCCTTCTCGTAGAACCGGAACAGCTCGAGGTGGAAGTCCACGTCCGCCTCGCGGTAGTTCAGGTGGCACCACTCGTACTCCGGTGCCTTCAGCACGTCCCCCCACGTCAGGTCCCGGTTCCATCGGATGTCGAAGATCGAGTCGACCCCCTGGATGAACATCGCGAGGCGCTCGAGACCGTACGTGAGCTCCACGGAGATCGGATCGAGGTCGATGCTCCCCGTCTGCTGGAAGTAGGTGAACTGGGTCACCTCCATCCCGTCCCGCCACACCTCCCACCCGAGCCCCCAGGCGCCGAGGGTGGGGGACTCCCAGTCGTCCTCCACGAACCGGAGGTCGTGCCGGGAGAGGTCGATGCCGATCACCCGGAGGGACTCGAGGTAGACGTCCTGCGCCTCCGGGGGGGATGGCTTGAGAACGACCTGGTACTGGTGGAATCCCTGCACCCGGTTCGGGTTTTCCGCGTAGCGGCCGTCCTTCGGGCGCTTGGAGAACTCGATGTACGCCGACTTCCACGGCTCCGGGCCGAGCACCCGGAGGAACGTCGAGGGATTGAAGGTTCCCGCGCCGACCTCCGAGTTGTAGGGGGTCGCGATCACGCAGCCCCGGTCGGACCAGAAGCGCTCGAGGGCCATCACGATTTCTTGAAACGTCACCGGTCTTCCCCCTCACGCGGAGGGCGCGAGAATCTCCAGGGATCGGAAGGGCGCCCGTCCGAGGCCGTGCTCCTGGAGGAAGCGGCGGAGCGCCTCGCGCCCCTCCGCGGTCTCCCGCCGGGTGAGCGGCGTCTTCCTCCGCGCCCCCGCCGCGAGCCCGCCCAGGAACTCGATCGTCCCCGCCGAGAGGGAGAGGCCCCCCTCGCCGTGCCTCGCGCAGACGACTCCCCCCGCGCGCGAATCGAAGCGCGCACCCGAACCCCGGACAACCCTCCCGCAGCGGAGGCATCGCTCGAGCTCGGGACGGTAGCCGGCGTCCGCCAGCGCCGCGAGGAGGAAGCTCCAGAGAGCCGGCTCGAGGTCTTCCTCCGCCCCCCCGTCCAGCGTTCCGAGCGCCTCCAGCGCCAGACGAAAGAGCTTCTCCGCGGGGGTCTCCTCGCGCTTCAGACCGACAAGGGCATCGATTATGGCATACGCGTAGGCGAGCCGCAACAGAGACCCCCGGAGACCGGGAAACGACGCGACGAGGTCCGCCTGGGCGAGGAGATGGAGGTCCCGCCCCTCCTTCCGATAGTAGACCGCGAGAAGATGATTGGTCGGCTCGAGGCACCCCCCGAAGCGGCTCCTCGGCCTCCGGGCCCCCTTGACCATGAAGCGGAGCGGGCCGCGCCCCCTGGTGAAGAGCGTGACGATCAGGCTCGTCTCTCCGAAGCGCGAGCGAGAGAGAACGATCGCCTCCTCCCGCTCGATCGCCATGCTCTCAGAACCTCCGCGAGAGGAGGCTCGCGACGACGAAGTAGATGAAGAGGTTGATCACGTCGTTCGAGGTGGTCACGAAGGGTCCGGTGGCGAGGGCCGGGTCGAGACCGAAGCGCCGGAAGAGCATCGGGAAGACGGTCCCCGTGGTCGCCGCGACGAGGATCGACGCGAACATCGCGATCCCCACGATGACGCCGAGCCCCCACGAGCCGTGCCAGAGG
>JBDRFQ010000051.1:0-10680 GCA_043818685.1 Candidatus Eiseniibacteriota bacterium | reverse complement strand
GCCCCGCCTTGTTCACGTAGATCCCCGTGAGCCCGAAGCTGTACGCGCGCGTCTTCGACCAATCGACCCCCTGGAACCAGTCCTTGCACGTCTTGTCGCCGTTCTTCATCGCCATGTAGCCGTTCTCGACGAGCCACGAGTTCAGGTTCATGCCGCGCGAGAACTCCGTGAACCCGTGGTCCGACATGACCATCAGCACGGTCTTCGGATCGTCGCACTTCTTCATGATCCTGCCGAGCAGCTCGTCCGCGCGCACGTAGAGCTCCTCGATCGTGTTCTTGTAGCGCTCGGTGTCCTTCCCCTCGTTCGCCGGGTGCTTCTCGTCGAAGTAGCGCCAGAACATGTGCTGGATCCGGTCGGTACAGTCGAAGACGCACGCCACGCAGCCGCGCCGGGTCTGGTCGACGGCGTTGAAAAACATCTTCTCCCGCTCCTCGTGGTTCAGCCAGACCTGCTCGAGGAACATCTCCTCGTCGAGCACCCTCTCGTTCAGCGCCCAGGTGTCCTCGGCGAGCCCGAGCGTCGAGTAGAGCCCGAGGAGCTTCGCCAGGTAGACCGAGTAGAAGAGCGGCTCCGAGATCGGCATCGCCGGCTTGTCCGGGTCGATCTGCGTCGGCGTGAGGTAGAGCTCGAAGTGCGGCTTGATCGACAGGACGCAGAAACGGACGATCCCGTGAACACGGACACCGAGCCCCGGCTTGAACGCGACGCGCTTCCAGGGCGAGAACTCCCGGAGGCGGAGGCGGAACGTCTCGTCGGGAAGGTGGATGGTCGCGGTCTCGCCCGGGTCGTCGATCACGATCCGGACGGGAACGCGCAGCTCCTCCTGCTCCTCGGTCATGCTGTTCGACGGGCCCGGAATGTACGCCTCCACGACGTTTCCGTTTCTCGTCGCCGGCTTCCGCACGCCTCCTGTCGCCGCCTGCGCCCCTTCGGTGTCGGTTGTGAAAAAGGTGAACGTCCCCTGCGTTCCAGCGAGGTCCGGCACGCACATCGCCGAGAGGACCGCCCCGTTGAACTTCTGCGGCGGGAAGGTGATCGGCACGCGGATGATCTGCGAGAAGATCCCGTGATCGCCGAGGATCTTCCAGAAGGGGACCGACCTCTGGAGGAGCCGGACGACCGGCTTCCCGAGCGGGATCCGGTACTTCCCCAGCTTGATGTGGCGCGTCGGGTTCACGATCTTCACCGACGCGAGGTCGGGGAGATACGTCTTCGGGTCGCGGCTCAGGAAGTCGTACTGGCTGTGCCTCGAGGCGTCGCTGCTCGTCGCGAAGCTCGACCAGGCGACGGGGGACATCGAGGGCCACGACGAGTCGAGAGGCTGAAAGTCCCCCCTCTCGGCGAGACGCCGGAAGTTCGGCAGCTTCCCCTCGTCCATCCACCTCCGGGCAAGCTTCGGGTCGAGGCCGTCGTACCCGACGATGATCACCCGGTCCACGCCGGTCTTCGCGAGCTTCCCCCTCCGCCTCACGATGCGGATGAGGAACCGGATCGGCCAGATGAGGATGGTGACGAGCGCGAGGAGGAACGTCACGAAGAGAACGAGAAAGGACGAGAGAAACGCGAAGCCGGCGCCCGGTCCGATGTAGGCGTGTGCGGGGACCGCCGCGAGCAGGAGGAGCGCGGCGAGGAGCCCGGCCGCGCGTCGATTGTTCATGCGAGTCGGCACCCTACACTCCGCCGGCCAGACGGTCCTCGATCTCCGAGGCGATCCCCGTAATGTCGAAGTCGTCCGGCATCGGGCTCCCGCTCCAGAAAAACGCGTCGTCCCAGTTGTGCATGCCCGTGAAGTGCGACCGGCCGAACACCGGGCCGGTCCGCATCCATCCCTTGACGTCAAAACCGTCGTTCGCCAGGAGAACGAGATCGGGGGCCGAGACGAGCTCGGGCCCCGAGTAGACCTCCTCCGCACGGAACGCCCCGCGGAAGACCTGCTCCCCACCGAAGCGGAGAGAGAGGATCTTCTCCGCGATGCCGGCGCAAAGCTCCGGAACCTCCTCCGCCTCCACACACCCGTTCGGGAACCGGTCCTTCCGGTGAAGGTAGATCCTCGTCGGGTCGAGCCCGAACGCCTTCGAGGAGGGTTCCGCCTCCTCGAACGACTTCGTCTCCTTCGTCCGGAACGAGAGCAGCCCCTCCTGAACGAGCCACGCGTTCACGTAGAACTCCTGGCGGATCCGGGTGAACCCATGGTCCGAGAGGGCGAAGAAGCCCGACCCCGAGTCGTCCCCCGTCTCCGAGACGAACCGGTCGTACACGCGCCCCAGCATGCCGTCCACCTTCTCGTAGTAGTCGAGGCAGTGCACGTGGTTCGGGTGGGAGGGGTCCTCGATCGCGTCGAGCTGGAAGTGCTGCAGGCGGTCCGTCCCGGTCACGACGATCTCGAAGAGGTTCCACTCCTCCCTCTCCCAAAGATACTCCAAAACCTTCTCCCGTCCACGGAGGGTCGACTGGAGCGCCCCGAAGAGGTAGTCGGGGTTCTTCCCCGCCCTCTGCGTGTCGAGATCGATCTCGTAGTCCACCTCCTTCAGCTTCCGCGCGAGGTCGAGGGGCCAGACCGCCCTCTTGAGATCCACGGCCACGAA
The DNA here is from genome assembly GCA_043818685.1 of Candidatus Eiseniibacteriota bacterium. GTDB lineage: Bacteria > Orphanbacterota > Orphanbacteria > Orphanbacterales > Orphanbacteraceae > VGIW01. The sequence continues at coordinate 8,092 of JBDRFQ010000051.1, read as the reverse complement.
CCCGGAGACGAGAACCCCCGGAATCTCGCGCGCCGGATAGGTCGACGGCTGGTTGACGACGACCGACCGCATCTCCCGCTTCCCGAGCCTGTCCCAGATCGTCGGGGCCTTGAGGGAGGCGAATGAGGGGAAGCGAATCCTGTAGGAGCCCTTCTCGAAATCGGTGAAGCCGTAGATCCCGTGGGTTCCCGGGTTCGCCCCGGTCATGAAGCTCGACCAGCTCACCGACGAGACCTCGGGGAGGGTTACCCGCATGCGGCGGAGATCGTTCCCGAAAATCCCCCGCGCCCGGGGCATCACCCCCTGGTCCATCAGGCGGCGGAGAAGCGTGTGGGGCATCCCGTCGACGCCGAACACGCACACCCTCGGGCCGCCCTTCCTCTTCTTCCGAAACGCTCCCAATCGCCGCTCCTCCGAGCTAGCCTGGATTACGCACGCGTTTCCTGCTGCGGCTGCGGATCTCCCTTCGCGCTTCCGCGCTTCGGGAGCTTCCTCGGCGACCCATCCCTCCAGGATGGGTGCCCGCCTCGGTCGCTCGAGGGGATGCCTGCGAGGCTTCCCTTCCGTCGCCGCTTCCTCAACAGGGACCCGTGGCGCGCTTGGATCTTGTCGCGACGGCTAGGAGCGACAAGTCGTAGCGCGCCGGGGGGGAGCCGAGACTACGTTTCCGGGAGCGGCTCGTCCAGGTCGGCCTCTCGTCACGCGCTCCGCAGCCTCGGGACGAAAACGCGTGCATAATCCAGGCTAGATGTATCCGAGGTCGCGGAGGCGCTGCCGGATCTGCTTCTCCTCCTCCTCGTTCGTCTCCCCCGAGGCGTCGGCGCCCGGGATATATCCCATGAGCTCCAGCGTGCGGATGATCTTCTGAACGCACGCCTCCTCCGACTCCTTGTCGGTCTCGACGAGGACTTCAGGCTCCAGGGGCTCCTCGTAGGGATCGTCCACGCCGGTGAAGCCCTTAATCTCCCCGGCGAGCGCCTTCGCGTACATCCCCTTCACGTCCCTCTTCACGAGGACATCGAGCGGACACTTCACGAAAACCTCGACGAAGCGTCCGATGAGCCGGCGGTTGGAGTCCCGCACGTCTCGATACGGGCTGATCGCCGAGGCGATCGCCACGACCCCGTTCCGGCTGAGCAGATGGCAGACGAAGCCGATCCGCTTGATGTTCGCGTCCTGGTCTTCTTTCGAGAAGCCGAGACCCTTGGAGAGGTTCGTGCGAACGACGTCGCCGTCGAGCACCTCGACCTTGAGGCCCCGCTCGCGCAGGATCTGCTCCACCTGGCGGGCGAGCGTCGTCTTGCCCGAGCCGGAGAGGCCCGTGAACCAGAGCGTGAAACCTTTCGAGATCATCGAATCCGTCCTCCTCCGTCTGCTCCCCTCGCGGGCCCCGCGCCGCGCCGCCGGCCGCGCGTCAGAACAGGGGCTCGCCGATCCAATGCGCGGGGATTTCCAGGTTGAAAAAGCGCAAAATCGTGGGAGCAATGTCGAAAATCGAATAAGGATCCTTCACCTTCGGACCGACCTTCGCCGGGTGGTCCCAGATGACGATCCCGTTTCGGTCGTGATTCGCGTCGTCGAGCCCCGAGTCCTTGTCCGTCGCGTGAACCGATCCGGTGCCGACGAGCTCCGACGCCCGCCAGCGGAGATCGCCGAAGAACGCCAGAAGATCCGGCGCGATTCCGTTCACCGCCCGGTAGATCTCCTCCGGCTTCACGACCTCTGTGTGCAGGGCTTCCCCCTTGTCGTCCGGAATCGACGCGATCCTCCCCTTGAGCTCCTCGCGGAACGACTCGTGGTCCGCCTCGGGGACCGCCCCCTTCGGCTCGCGTCCCTTCACGTTCAGGAAGATCCGGGCAATGTGCCCCCCCTCCGCCCAGGCGCGCGTCTTCCCCCAGTCGATCCGCTCCGGAGCGAGCGCCGCCGGCTCCTCCGGCTTCTCCTTCAGGACGAGCAGCTTCTCATTGATCAACCATTCGTTGATGCAGATCGCCCCGTCCGCTCTCTGCGCGCCGTGCTCGGAGACGACCATAACGGAGGTGTCGGAGGGGAGGTCGTCGAGAAGGAGGCCGACCTCCTCGTCGAGGAAGGCGTAGTACTTGCGCATCGAGTCGGCGTGCTTGTTCTCCGCCTCGTGGAGCCGGTGCTCCGGGTCGAAGTACCGCCAGTACGAGCGGTGGATCCGGTCGGGGCCGGTCTCCACCAGCATCATGAAGTCGAACTCCTTCTTCCGAACGAAGTGGCGAAACGCGGCGAAGCGCCGGCGCGTCGTCTCCTCGATCTGGTCGAAGAGCCAGTCCTCTTCGAGAGCGCGGAAGTCGGGGATGTCGAAGGCGTACTCCCCCCCGGCGCTCTCGTCGACCTCCCGGGCGACCTCGCGGGGGTGCGTCCAGTGCGCGTCTTTCCCGGGCGTGTTCGGCCCCGCCACGAGGACCCCCTTCATCGGTTTCGGCGGGTAGGTCTGCGGGACCCCGAGGACGAGGGAGTTCAGGCGGTTGTTCGAGAGGTAGTTCCAGACGGCCTTCGCCCTCACCTGCTCCGAGGTCGCGGGGCCCGGCTCCGCGTAGTCCCGCGCCCTCCGGCTCCGGGGGCCGTAGATCCCCAGCTGGCCCGGGTCCTGCGAGGTCATCATCGAGGTCCAGCCGGGGAACATCCCGAGGGGGATCGTCGACTGCAGAACCCCGTGGATCCCCTCCTTCATCACCGACCGGAGGTTCGGCAGATCGTCCGCCCACAGGTCGAAGAGGAACTTCGGGGGGACTCCGTCCAAACCGATCAGGGCGAAACGACTCATCCGTTCTGCTCCTTGTTGCGCTTGCGGTAGAAGTCCATCAGGATCTCCGCGACCTCGGGCCGCGTGAACTCCGGCGGCGGCAACTCCCCGCGCGCCAGCATCTCGCGGACCTTCGTGCCGGAAAGAGCCACGTGGTCGGCGCTCTCGTGAGGGCACGTCTTGGAGGAAGCCATGTTGCCGCACTTCCGGCAGAAGAAGCTATTATCGAAGAACATCGGCGTAATGTCGATCTCGTACCGATCGAACTCCCCGAAAATGTAGTGGGCGTCGAAGGGGCCGTAGAAGCTCCCGACGCCCGCGTGGTCGCGCCCCACGATCATGTGGGAGCAGCCGTAGTTCTTGCGGACCAGCGCGTGGAACACCGCCTCGCGGGGGCCGGCGTAGCGCATCGCCGCCGGGAAGATGGAGAGCGCGGTCCTGGTGCGGGGGTAGTAGCTCTCGAAGAGCGCGCGGTAGCACTCCATGCGGATGTCCGCCGGGATATCCTCTCCGCGCGTCTGGCCGACGAGGGGATGGACGAGGAGCCCGTCCACCACCTCGAGGGCGCATTTTTGCAGGTATTCGTGCGCCCGGTGGATCGGGTTCCGCGTCTGGAACGCGACGATCGTCTCCCACCCCTTCGCCTTGAAGAGGACCCGCGTCTCCTTCGGGTCGAGACGGAAGTTCTCGAAGGGGCGGTTCTTCGGCCTCCGGATCAGCCGGATCGGCCCGCCGAGATACGTGTCTCCGATCGTCTTCAGGTACTGGACGCCCGGGTGGGAGTCGTCGGTCGTCGTGAGGACCTTCTCCGCCTCCTGCTCCTTGTCGACATGAAACTTCTCCTCGAGGTCGAGGACGGCGAGCACCTCCCCCTCCGGGCCGGCGAGGGCGACCCTCTCCCCCTCCCGAAACTCCTCACCGGGCCCCTCCTTCACGGAGAGCACGACGGGGATCGTCCATGGGAGGCCCTTCGCAAGGCGCTTGAGGTCGAGAACGTTCGTGTAATCCTCCCGGTTCATGAACCCTTCGAGAGGGCTCATCGCGCCGATCGCGATCATCTCGACGTCCGCGGTTTCCCGCTCGTTCAGCTGGAGACGGGGGAGCGAATCGACGGAGCCCGCGAGCTCCTGCCGCTCCTTCCCCTCGACGATGCGGTTGACCAGCTTCCCTCCGTGTGCACGAATCATGTTGAACCCTCAAGGTTTCCGGGGGGCTACTCGAGGTAGCCCAGGTTGCGGAGCTTGCGGCGGACGGTGCGGAGCTCCTCTTGTGTGAAATCGTCGGGGGCCTCCGCCGGGCCTCGTTCGCCGACCAGGTCTCGAAGCACGAAGACGATGAAGTCTGTTGGTGAGCTAAATCCCGACCCCTCAATAACTTGACTGATCTTCCGGTAGAGCGGACGGGGGATCTTGATCGTCGCGCGGCTCTCTTTCATGCGGTCCTCAGGACTCCAATCGTATAACCGATCGCACCCCAATAAGAGCCTATTCTACCGGGTCGGCGGGTCCCTGTCAACCGGCCGGCGGGGCCGAAACCGGGGCACGAACTCCCCCCTCAGGATCGGCAGGCTCCGGTACGCGCTCGACCGGCCGTGTTCCGCGGCCGCGGCAGCAGACGTGCGCATCACCCAGGCCAGTGTCGTGTCCCAGAAATACCTTGTCAATCTGGGTGAGTCATCGTGGGCCCCGGCAAGGCGCGACGACGAATGCGTATCAAAGAGATGCGCCGAGGAGGAGCAACGCAGGCGGGGGCCGGGAGGGCCGACCAGAGGGGAAGGTATTTCTTGGGACACGACACTAGCCCCGGAGCAGGCGGAGCGTCTCCCTGAAGGCGTTCAGGCGGCGGCGGTGAAAGGCGAGAAGGGCGAGCACATAGGTCACGCCGCCCACGGAGACCTCGATCGCGAGGCGCGCGAGGGGCGGCAGGGTGTCCGGGGCGAGCCGCTTGGCGCCGAGGACGAAGACGCTCATCAAGACCACAGCGCTCGCGGCCGGCCAGAGGGAACGGAGGTAGCGTCCCGCGGAGAGATCGATGCGCGAGAAGACGCGCCAGCAGATGGGGAGGGTGACGAGCGGGTGGAGAACGAGCCAGACGGCGGCGATCCCGGTGGTCCCCCACCGGGCCCCGAAGAAAAAGCCGACGGGGAGGACGACCGCGGCGGCGTAGGCGTTCCACATGCCGAAGCGCGTCTCCCCGATGACGTTCACCACGTGCGGGAGAAGGGTCACGACCGAGCGGAACGTCGCGTACACCGCGAGCAACTGAAGCGGGACGACCGCGCCGAGCCACTGGTCGCCGAGCGCGTAGGGGACGAGCGTGTCGGCGACGAGAGCGAGCCCGACCGCCGCCGGAAACGCCACGAGCGCGAGCCCCTCGGTCAGGTTCACCAGGTAGCGCCGCAGGGACTCCCTTTCCGTCTGCACCGCCGAGAAGATCGCCGGCGTCACGCGGCCCATGAGAGCGGTCACCTTCTCCACGGGCATGCCCGCCGTGCTCCAGGCGAGCGAGTAGGAGCCGAGAGGCCCTTTCCCGAGAAGCCTCCCCGCGACGGCGAAATCCGCGTGGGAGTAGATGTACCAGCCGATCCGCGCGCCGAGAACATGCCAGCTGAAGCGGACGGCGGACCGGATCTCCTTCCATCGCGGCGCCGCGAAGCGATGCCTCCGAACGAAGAGGGTCAGACCGGCGAGGAGAACCGCGCCGATCACGTTGCCGATCACCAGCGTCCAGTACCCGAAACCCGCCGCGGCCAGCGCGATCATGATGAGAGACCGGAGAATCGCCTGCGCCGCCTCGATCAAGGCGAGGCTCGGGAAGCGGAGTTCCTTTTGGAGCAGCGCCTGGGGCACCGTGCGAAAGGACCCCGCGATGAACGTGCTGCTCATCACGATCAGGACCGCCACGAGCTCGGGGGTGTCGAAGAAGGCGGCAAGAGGACGGGCCGCGGCGAAGGAGAGGAGGAAGCTCCCGAACCCCAGGAGCACGGACACGGTGTTGAGCTGCGCGATCTGCCGATCGGTGAGCTCCCTAAGCGACACGACCGCGGTGCCGAAGCCGAACTCGGTGACGAGGGTGACGAGGCCGAGGTAGATCGTCGCCATCCCCACGATCCCGTAGTGCTCGGGAACGAGAAGGCGGGCGACGACGAGGGTCGCCCCCCAGGTGATGATCTGGGTCCCCCACTTCCCGGCGCCGGTCCAGGCAAGACCCTTGACCAACGAACGATCCAGGTCGATGCGGTTGGGCGGCCCCGTCGCGGTCAAGGCATCACCTCGCGGGTTCGCCGGAGGGCGCCTTCCCGCGCGCCTCGGCGACGCCCCATCGGAACGCCCGGAGCCTCCACTCCGGCGGGAGAGGCACCTCCTCGAGGTTCTGCTCCAGGAAGTCTGCCGCGGGGGCGGGCACCCCCCAAGATTTCCGGATCTGTTTCTTCTCGACGACCACGAGACCGCTGGGATGGGAGTCCACGATTCGCCGGAGGGACTCGGGCTCCGAGACCACCGGAACGAGGGTCTTCCAGTGAGGGGCGAACTCGGGGCTCACTCTCCGCGAGTCCCCGCGCAGGTCGTACGACAGCGCGTAATCGAGCCGCCCGAAGTAGTAGAGCGCCTTGAGATCCGAGGATCCGACCAGCACCGCGCCCTCCTCCCGGGCGTCTCGGAGATGGCGGGCCGCCGCTCTCCAGTCCGGCTCCCCGCGGTATGTACGTTCGAACGGCCAGTGGGCGTCGCTTCCGGCGACCATCCTCGATGCGAACGAGAACGCTCCGCTCCCCGCGACGGCGAAGGCCGCGGCGAAGAGGGCGAGCACGACGGCGCACGCCCTTGCCGCGGCCGCCCGTCGGACGAAGAGACCGGCGGACCGAACCGCATCCTCGAACGCGGAGAGGAGCCAGGGGATCGCCTCGCCGAGGCCGACGCCTACGATCGCGAAGAAGAAGGGCATCGCGTAGAAGAGGTAGCGCTCCGACTTCCAGGCGGCGAGAGACTGAACCGCGAAGGCGAGTCCGAACACCGCAAGGCAGAAGCCCGCCTCCCTCCGGCGCACGCGGATCGCGAGGAGAGAGAAAACGGGGAAGAGCGCCCAGATCGTCGCGTACTGCTCGAGAAAGAGCCAGTGGTAGTAGCGGAGGTTTCCCCGATCGCCGGCCGCCCAGATATCGACCTGGTTGAACATCGCCCAGTACAGTCGAGCGCGAGAGAGAACCTGGGGAGCGCCCGCGAGCAGCGAGGCCAGCGCCGCCAGAGAGACCGCCACGAGGATCAGGCGGGACCGGCCCCGCGCCCGAAGAGCCCACGGCACGAGCGCGAGAACGGCCCACAGTCCGACCGCGCCCACCCCGACCACCGAGAGCTTGTGGAGGTGCAGCGCGAGGGAGAAGAAGACGCCGGCCCCGACGACCGCGGCGAGCGTCCGCGGGCGGGAGAGCGGCCGGCTCGAGAGCCGCAACACGCAGAGCGCCCCCGCCAGGAAGAAGAGCGCCTGAAAAGAGTAGAAACGACAGAGCTGGGAAAGAAAGAGAGCGCCGGGAGAGAAACAGAGAAGGAGAGCGGCGATCCACGCGGAGAGACGCCCGGCGAAGGAGCGGACCCAGAGAAAGAGGAGGACCACGATCGCCGCTCCGGCGATGACCGCGGGAAGGCGGGCGACGACGAGGCTCTCACCGAACAGCCGGAAGAACTCCGCGACGAGGCGGGTGAAGAGCCACGCCCGTTCATACGCCGCCGCCCCGTCCGCGACCCGCATCGTCCCGTCCTCGAGGAAGGAGCGCGCGGCGAGGACGTGATTCAGCTCGTCGACGTAGGGAGCATGGTCGATCGCGGGGAGCCTGCCGGCCAGAGCGATCAGGCCAACGAAGGCCGCCTCGATCGCGAGCCGCGCGCGCGCGCGCGCCGGCGAAGCACGCTCGGGCGATCGAGCGCCGGAATCCTCCGTACTCACCTCGTCGCTCCTCCTTTCCCATCCCCGGGAACCGCGCGCATCTGGAGAACCGCGCGTCCTCTGAAACGGATCATTCCCGCGGTCTTCATCTTCCACGAGCGGAATCCCCTCCCGCGTCCCGGCAATCCTAGCAGAATGACGGCGAACATCTCCTCCGCATGTTCGGGAAGCGTGGCCGCGCGCCGGATTCGCGCGCCGCGCGGGCCGGTCAGCCGCCCCACTCGAGAACGACGGCCTCCGCGATGCGCCTCATTAGGTCGTTCTCTCCTCCCAGCGAGAGGGCGTAGCGGCGGCCGCGCGCGGCGACAGCCCGGCGAAACTCATCGTCCTCGCCGACCCGCGCGATGGCCTCCGCCAGCGCGGACGGATCCTCGGGCG
>JBDRFQ010000050.1:0-3164 GCA_043818685.1 Candidatus Eiseniibacteriota bacterium | reverse complement strand
GTCCCCGGTCTTGTAGCGATTATCCTCGTCATGATCTGCGCTCTCCTGACCAGCCTGGCCATCACCCGAGAGAAGGAAACGGGGACGATGGAGCAGATCCTGACGACGCCGGTCGGTCCCCGGGAAATCATCATCGGAAAGGTGCTTCCCTATCTTGTGATCGCCTATCTCGACGCAGCGCTGGTGGTCGGAGCCGGGCGGATCATCTTCAAGGTTCCGATGAACGGGTCGTGGTGGGCCCTCGCCGGATACAGCTTTCTCTATCTCCTGGTCGCCCTCTCGCTCGGCCTCTTCATCTCCTCGCTCGCGCGAACGCAGAGGGTGGCGATGATGGCGGCGCTCACCGCCACGCTTCTTCCCACCCTCCTGTTGTCCGGCTTCGTCTTCCCCCGGGCCAGCATGCCCGCGCCGCTTCGCTGGATCGGGCAGATCGTTCCGGCGACGTACTACCTCGTGGTGATCCGCGGGGTCATGCTCAAGGGGAGGGCGTGGTTCCCGCTGGAGGGGGCGGTGATGGCCGGCATGGCCGTTCTCATTCTCCGCGCGTCGGTCGCGCGCTTCCGCACGAGGCTGGAGTAGGAGGCCGCAGGTGTTCGGACCCGTCGCCCATCTCGTCCGGAAGGAGTTCCTTCAGGTCCGCAGGGATCCGGCCCTTCTCCGCATGGTTCTCTTCCTGCCGCTCGTGCAGCTCTTCGTGTTCGGCTACGCCGCCAACACGGATCTGAAGAACGTGCGGCTGTCGGTCCTCGACGAGAGCCGGAGCCGCGAGAGTCGCCGCCTGATCGAGGCGTTCTACCTCTCGGACGTGTTCGTCCCGGGGCCGGCCCCCTCCCGCCCGGAGGGCATCGAGAGGCTCCTCGCAGAGGGGAAGACGGACGTTGCCCTGTGGATTCCGGACGATCTCGCGGACGATCTCGCAGGGGAGAAGCAGGCCGTTGTCGGACTCTACGTGGACGGGGTGAACAGCAGCTCGGCGGGCCGCGCGCAAGGCTATGCGGAGCAGATCCTCCTCAGGGGGGTGGCAAGGCGGGCGTCCGAAGCGGGGGCGGCCGCCGCCGGGTTCGCCGAAGGCCGCGTCGTTGTCGAGGGGGAGACCCGTTTCTTCTACAATCCCGAGCTTGAGAGCCGGCACTACATGGTGCCCGGAATCGTCGTTCTCATCATCACGATCATCTCCTCCATGCTGACCGGAGTCGCCGTCGTTCGTGAGAAGGAGATGGGCACGCTCGAGCAGCTTCTCGTCAGCCCGCTCTCCCCGGCAGAGCTCATCGCGGGAAAGACGATCCCGTTCGCGCTCATCGCCTTCGCCGATCTCGCCCTGGCAACGACGGTCGCCGTTCTCTGGTTCCGGATTCCGCTCGAGGGTTCGGCGCTTCTCCTGGCGTTCTGCGCGCTCGTCTACCTGCTCGTCACGCTCGGGGGCGGCCTCCTCGCCTCGACCGTCTCGTCGACCCAGCAGCAGGCGATGTTCACGATGTGGTTCTTCCTCGTCTTCGGCATTCTGCTCTCCGGCTTCTTCTACCCGATCGAGAACATGCCGCGCGCGATTCAGTACGCGACCTATCTGAACCCGATCCGCTACATGATGAGCATGGTGCGCGGGATCTTCCTTCGCGGGGCGACGCTCTCCGACGTTTGGCCGGATCTCTGGCGGCTCGGAGTGATCGGCATCGCGACTTTCGCCGCCGCGGTCTTTCGCTTCCGCAAGAAGATCGGCTAGTCTCGATCCGTTGGATATGCCCGGGCTTCTTCGCCGATTGGGTCCGGGGGGAGGGGGCACCGGCTCAGACACCCCTCGCGCACCGGGCCCTCGCATCCAACGAGGTTTCGAGTGCCGGATCAGGGTCTCGCATGGTCGGGAATCGGTAGGCCCCGGCGCGCTCGGTAACCCGCCGGACAGCCCCCCCGTCCCGAACCGCATGAGGGGCCGGAGGGCTTCGGCGGATCGACGCTACCGCGCGGCCGGCCGGTATTCGATCCCGAGACGGTCGAAGAGGAACGAGTACACGTCGACCGCCCTCTCTTCCCTCTGCGAGAGCGAGCCGCCGCCGTGCCCCGACTTCATCGAGATGCGGAGGAGAACCGGGTTCGGGCTCCCCGCCGCCTGGAGGCGCGCGGTCATCTTGAACGGCTGCCAGGGCTCGACGCGCGGATCGTTGATCCCGGTGAGCGAGAGGACCGCCGGATACGCGACCCCGTCTCGGATTTGATGATACGGGGAGTACTCGATCATCCCGCGGAACTCGGTCTCGTCCTTCACGGTGCCGAACTCGGTGATGTTGAACTCGCCGTTCGGCGAGAACTCGGAGCGGATCGCGTCGGCGATGCCGACATGGGACACGACCGCCGCGGCGGCGTCCGGTTCGAGCGCCATCGTTCCGTAGACGAGAAGCCCGCCCGCGCTTCCTCCCTCGAGGGCGAGGCGATCCCTCGTCGTGTAGCCCTCCTCCACGAGAAAACGCGCGCACGCCGCGAGGTCCTCCATCGAGCGCTTCTTCTTCTCGCGGGCGGCGGCGCGGTGCCACTCGTCGCCGTACTCCCCTCCGCCCCGAACGCACGCGGTTGCGCTGATTCCCCCCTGCTCGGTCCACACGACGCGCGTCGCGCGGAAGCCGGGGCGCTGGCTGATCCCGTAGCTCCCGTAGGCGTAGAGGAGGAGGGGGGCGCTCCCGTCGAGGGGCGTCCCCTTCCGAAAGAGAACGTCGATCGGGATCTTCACCCCGTCGTCGGCGGTCGCGAAGACGCGGCGGGCCTCGTGATCGCTGAAATCGGCCGGCGAGGTCGAAACGAGCGCGGTCGTCCTCGGCGCCTCCCATCCGGCGTCGTGTTCGAACCAGGCGGGGGGATCCACGTAGCTCTCCCTGCGGACCAGCACCCGGTCCCCGTCGAGCCGCGTGAGGCCGGACACGCTCGCGACCTCCCCGAGGGGAGCAACCCCGAGATCGCGCCCCTCGAGATCAAGGACGCGGAGGCGCGTCGGGCCGCCGTCCATCTCGATCGCGTAAAGACGGGAGGCGGCCGGAGCGAACGACTGAAGCACGGCCTCCGTTTCCGGGACGACGACGGCCGCCGCGGCGAGATCGGGGCTTTCGGTTGAGAGGCGAAGGATCTTCTTGCGGGGCGCCCCGTCGCGGGAGAGGAGGTAGAGCATCCCGTCCGCGCCG
>JBDRFQ010000049.1:0-3712 GCA_043818685.1 Candidatus Eiseniibacteriota bacterium | reverse complement strand
GCCTATCATCTCGGAGATTCCGGCGCCGCGGAGGGTCTCCGGATCCATCGGATCCGCGAGGTGGGGAGCTATCGCAAGACCTCTCCCGGTCCGACGCCGGGGAAGCTCCTTCTCCTCGACCCGCTTCTCGTCTTTCTCCTGCGGAGGATCCTCAGGGAGATGCGGATCGACGTCGTGCACGCGCACCACTACGAGGGTCTTCTTGTCTCGCGGCTCGCCGGAGTCCGCGGCAAGGTCCCGCTTGTCTACGACGCCCACACGCTACTCGAGTCGGAGCTCCCCTATTACGGGGGCGGGCGGCTCCGCGCCGCGAAGGAACGGATCGGCCGGTTTCTCGACCGGCGGCTTCCCCGCGCGGCGGACCACGTGATCGCCGTGGCACCGCGCATCCGCGATCGTCTCGTCCGGGACGGGGTCGTGCGGGCGGAGGACGTAACGGTGATCTCGAACGGCGTGGAGATCGGTCTCTTCGCGGAGGCGCGGAGCCGTACGCGGAGGCCCGACGAGGCCCCCCGCCTCGTCTTCACCGGAAACCTCGCCCCCTATCAGAGGATCGATCTTCTGCTCGAGGCGTTCGCGAAGGTCGCCGCGGCGCGCGCGGGGGTCCGCCTCGTTCTCGCGACGCAATCCTCCTTCGAGCCCCACGAGGAGGCCGCGCGGCGCCTCGGGATCCGGGCCCGCATCGACATCGTGCCCGCCGCCTTCCACCGGATCCCCCGTCTTCTCGCCGAGGCGGACATCGCGATGAACCCGAGGACGGAGTGCGACGGGATCCCGCAGAAGGTGCTGAACTACATGGCGGCGGCGAGGCCGGTCGTTTCATTCGAGGGCTCCGCCGTTTCACTCGAGCACGAGAAGACCGGGCTCGTCGTCCCGAACGGCGACACCGCCGCGTTCGCCTCCTCCGTGATCCGGCTCCTGGACGATCCCTTGCTCGCGAAGCGGCTGGGTGAGGCGGCCTCGAAGCGCGCGACGGAGCATTCGTGGGAGGCCAAGGCGGCGGAGACCGAGAGCGTCTACGCCGCTCTTCTCTCCCGGAGGCGTTCGTCGTGACCGGAGCCGGGCGCCTCCGGATCGGCTACGTCGTCCCCGGCCACAACCTCCTCTCGACGGCCGGGCCGACCCGGAACGTCCTCAGCCTCGCCGCCGCCCTCGGGGAGCACGCGGATCTGACGGTGGTCTTTCGCTCGAAGATGGAACCGTTCACGAGCGAACGATTCCGGGTGGCGGAGATCGAGGCGCCGGAGGGAAGGCCCGGACGAGCCGTCGACGACGCCGCGGCGCGGGGAATCGGTCTTGTGGCGTTCCTGTCGTATCTTCGTTCGATCGACCGGTTCGTCCGGGACGAGATCGACTCGTTCGACGTCGTGCTCGAGAAGAGCTGGCTCCTCTCCGGGTACGTGTGCCGGAAGAGCGGCCTGCTCGGCGTTCCCGGCATCCTCGTCGAGAACATCCCGCCGATGATGAACGAACCGGTCCGGGGCCTCTCCGGTCTTGTCCGCCGGGCGCGGCTCGGGGCGGCGCGGGCGTGGGCGGGAAGCTGCGCCCGGGAGGCGTCCCGGGTGATCGTCGAAACGGAAGAGCTGAAGGAGATGCTGGCCGGCGGATGGCGGATCCCGGCGGAGAAGATCGACGTCGTGGGGCTTGGGGTCGACTGTTCCCTCTTCTTCCCGCGGGAGAGGACACACGCGCGCGCGAGCCTCGGCGTGTCTGAAGACGCCCTCGTTCTTCTCTACGCGGGGGTCCTCGACCGGACGCACACTCTGGTTCCGCTCCTCGAGGCGCTCCGCACCACGGCGCCCCCCGGCGGGGAGCTGCACATCGCGGGCGACGGCGTGCTCGGCGAGACCTACCGGCGGCTCGCCCGGGAGGCCCGCGTTCCGGTCGTCCTTCACGGGAGGGTCCCGCACGAACGAATGCCGGAGTACATCGCCGCGGCGGATCTCTGTCTCGCCCCGTACGACCCCTCGGTTTTCCCGGGGGGACGGGTGGCCTACTCGACGCTGAAGATCCCCGAGTACCTCGCTTCGGGGCGCGCGGTGGCGAGCGTCCCGAGCGGAAGCATCCGGAGGCTCATCCGGGAAGGGGAGACCGGGTTCCTCCTCGAGAACTCCGCGCCCGCCTGGAGGCGGTTTCTCGAGAACCTCCCTCCGAGGGAGCGCCTCCGCGAGATGGGGGAACGGGCGGGGCGGTCGGTGCCGGCCCCCGCTTGGGAGGAGACCGCGCGCCGATACCTCGAGATCTGCGAGCGGGAGGCTCGTCGCGCGGGGCGCGGTCCGGGCTGAGGGGCGCACCGCGCGGCGAAATGTGTTGCGCGCGGCGGGAAGATGCGTAGCATCGAGTCGTGCGGCTCCAGGCTCCCGGCCGGGCCGGCCCGGGCAGGGCCGGGACGCGCCGGAAGCGGAACGGGAGAAGCGGGTCTCCGGCGGATCCTCCCTCTCTCCGGCGGACCGGGCGGCGGGATCGGGCGGCGAGAGGAAGATCCGCGGGCGGTCCGATGAGAAGAGAGCGGGGGAGGGAGATCGGGCTCGATGGTTCTTCACCTCTTGATCGTCTTCCTTCACATCATGACCTCGATTTTCTGGATCGGATACGCGCTCTTCTGGTCGATCATCGTAGGGCCGGTCGCGCGTTCGTACAGCCCGGCCGAGGGGGCCCGGCTCCTCGAGTCCGTCAACCGGGCTCCCTGGCCTCCACGTAAGATCCCGACCCCCGTCCGGCTCGACTTCTCGCAAATCGGCTGGCTGCTGATCGGTGTTCTCGCCGTCACGGGGGTTCTGCTCGCCGTCTACGAGGGCGCGGCGGCCGGCGGGGTCGCTTCCGGCCGGTTCCTTCTCGGCAGGTTCGGCCGTGTGCTCGCCGCGAAGCTCCTCTTCGTTCTCCTGGCCGCGGGGCTCCAGTTCCGCCTCGCCTCGCGCCCCGGGCCGCGCGCGGCCCACGCGAACCTGCTGGCGGCCGTCGTCGTGATCGTGCTTTCCGCGCTTCTCGCGCGTTCGGTGGGGAAATGAGCTGGTATCCCGTTCTCGTCTCGCTGCACGTCGTTGCTGCCCTCGTCTGGTTCGGCCACATGTTCTTCTGGTCTCTCGTGGCAGGGCTCGCCCTGAAGGAGGTCGATCCGCCCGAGAACGGGAGGAAGATCCGCGACTTCGGTCTCCGCTGGGGAGGATTCGGCTGGCCCTCCCTCTTCGTCCTCGGCATCACCGGCGTTCTCATGGTGATTCTAAACAACATCACGCTCCACCACGTGATCTCGGGCGGGTTCATCCATGAGCCGATCGGCCGCGTGATGGCGGTGAAGATCTTCCTCGTCGGGTGCATGGCGGCCTACCAGTGGTTCGTCGGCCATCGCCCCGCCCCCCGGCTCATCTATCTCAACATGCTCGCGGCGGTCGCGGTCATCAGCCTCTCGATCTTGAGGGTGAGGCCGCCATGGTAGGGGCGGCGAACCGCAGGGTCGTGGTCATCGGGCTGGACGGGGGCTCCGGACGGCTCATCCGGAAGTGGGCCGGCGACGGCTCCCTCCCCGTGTTTCGCTCCTTGATGTCCGAAGGAGTGTGGCGGGAGCTCCGAACCCCCGCCGAGTACCTCCACGTCTCGTCCTGGCCGTCGATCTACACCGGGACGCACCCCGGGAAGCACGGCGTCTACTACACGGTTCAGCCGGTCCCCGGGCTCCAGGGATACCGCCGGTTTCACAAGGGTCTCTACGGGA
>JBDRFQ010000048.1:0-2517 GCA_043818685.1 Candidatus Eiseniibacteriota bacterium | reverse complement strand
ACGCGCGCGCTCATCCAGATCGCCGAGAAGGCGGGGGTCGAGCCCCTCATCACTCGGGCGGTTGTCGAGGTAAACGAGCGCCGCCGAGGCGAGATGGCGGCGAAGGTGCGTCAGGCCGCCGGGGGGAGCCTCCAAGGGAAGCGGGTCGGCGTTCTCGGGATCGCGTTCAAGCCGAACACGGACGACGTTCGCGAGTCCCCCTCGCTCGATGTGGTCCGCCTTCTCCGCGCGGAGGGGGCCGAGGTTCTGGCGTTCGATCCTGTGGCGGGTCCGAACGCGAAGAAGGAGATCCCCGATCTCCTTCTCGCCGGCTCGGTGCTCGAAGCTGCGGCCGGGGCGGCCGTTCTCGTCGTGATGACCGAGTGGAACGAATTCCGGGAGCTGGACTTCGGCGCGATTCGCGCGGTCATGGCGGCTCCGGTTCTCGTCGACTGCAGAAACGTCTACGAGCCGCGCAAGGTGCGCGAGTCGGGATTCACCTACTTCTCCGTTGGGAGGCCGTAGCCTCGTCCCGCGAAGCGGACGCGAATCGGTGGCCCCGCGGGGGCGCCTCGAGGGAGTGCGAACATGCGAGCGCTGGTAACGGGAGGGGCCGGATTCCTCGGTTCCCATCTCTGCGACCTCTTGATTCGCGAAGGCCACCAGGTCGTCGCGATGGACAACTTCGTGACAGGGAACCCGGACAACTTCCAGCATCTGATCGGGAATCCGAACTTCCAGTTCGTCCAGCACGACGTCACCGAGTTCATCTACGTCGCGGGATCGCTCGACGCGGTAATCCACTTCGCCTCGCCGGCGAGCCCGATCGACTATCTCGAGCTGCCGATACAGACCCTGAAGGTAGGGGCTCTCGGCACCCACAAGGCGCTCGGCCTGGCGAAGGCGAAGGGGGCGCGGTTCCTGCTTGCTTCATCCTCCGAGGTGTACGGAGATCCGCTCGTCCATCCGCAGGATGAATCGTATTGGGGGAACGTCAATCCGATCGGCCCGCGCGGGGTGTATGACGAGGCGAAGCGTTTTGGCGAGGCGCTCGCGATGGCGTACCACCGCACCCACGGGGTCGCGACGCGGATCGCGCGGATCTTCAACACGTTCGGCCCCCGGATGCGCGCGCACGACGGCCGGGTCGTTCCGGCGTTCATCGTCCAGGCTCTCCGGAACGAGCCCCTCACCGTGTTCGGAGACGGGACGCAGACCCGTTCGTTCTGCTACGTTTCCGACCTCGTGGGCGGGATCTACCGGCTCCTTCTCTCCGAGGAGACGAACCCGGTGAACCTCGGGAACCCCGCGGAGATGACGATCGCCGAGTTCGCCGGCGAGGTGCTCGAGATCACGGGAAGCGCGTCCCGCATCGAGTACCGCGATCTTCCCCAGGATGATCCGAAGGTGCGGCAGCCGGACATCCGCCGCGCGCGCGCGATCCTCGGCTGGGAGCCGACGGTCGGTCTGCGCGAAGGTCTGGAGCGGACGATCGAGCACTTCCGAAAGGGCATGGCCGGCGGTTCGTAGCCTGTTCTTCGCCGGTGTCCGGCGGGTCCTGTACGATGACGCGTGAAAGCACTTCGGAGCGGTGGATCCCCGTTCTCGATCTTGCCGCCCAGCATCGTCCCCTCCGGGAGCCCATCCTCGCGGCGGTCGCCGAGCTCCTCGACACCGGACAGTTCGTGCTGGGCGAGGCGGTCGAGCGCTTCGAGCGAGCCGCCTCTTCCTTTCTCGGCGTTCGGGAGGCGATCGGGGTCGCCTCGGGAACGGACGCGCTTCACCTCGCCCTCGCCGCGGCGGAGGTCGGGCCCGGGGACGAGGTGATTACGCCGGCTTTCTCCTTCTTCGCCATCGCCGAGGCGATCGAGCGCACCGGCGCGGCGACCGTGTACGTCGACGTCGACGAGGAAACGCTGAACATCTCACCCGAGGGAATCGCCGCCGCGCTGACCGGCCGGACGAAGGCGATCGTCCCCGTGCATCTCTACGGTCTTCCCGCCCCGGTCGGGCAAATCCGCGAGATCATCTCCGGGCGCGACATCCGGATCATCGAGGACGCGGCCCAGGCGTTCGGGGCCTCCATCGAGGGAAGGAGGGCGGGAACCCTGGGAGACCTCGCCGCCTTCTCGTTCTACCCGACGAAGAACCTCGCCGCCTGTGGGGACGGGGGGATGGTCGTGACGAACCGGGAGGATCTCGCCCGCCGGATCCGTTGCTTCCGCGATCACGGCCAGACGGGGAAGTACCGGCACGAGCGCTTCGGCTGGAACAGCCGTCTTGACGCGATCCAGGCGGCGATCCTCTCGATCAAACTCCCGCTCGTCGAGGGGTGGAACGAGAGGCGGCGGACAATCGCGCGCGCCTATCGGGAGCTCCTCGGCGGCCTTCCGATCCGGCTCCCCGCAGAACCGCCCGGCTCGACGCCCGTCTATCACCAGTTCGCCGTGCGGGTCGAGGGAAGAAATGAGTTGCGCGACTTTCTCGCGGAGAGGAGAATCGCGGCATCCGTCCACTACCCGGCCACGCTTCCCGAGC
>JBDRFQ010000047.1:0-4072 GCA_043818685.1 Candidatus Eiseniibacteriota bacterium | reverse complement strand
CGACCCTGAACCCCGGGGGCTGGGCGGGGTACGGGCCTCTCTGCTGGGGCCTCACCGCCTGCGACGGCCCCCTGCACGGCGAGGTCGAGATCAACGGCCGCGCGCGTCGGTTCCATACCTACTGGGCGAGGGGAGCCTCCTTCACGGAGGTGAACGACGACGGAACCCTGTCGCCGTCGGCGGTCGCCGGGTCGATCGCGTTCGCGCCCGAGATCGCGATTCCGACCCTGCTTTTCATGCGCAAAACATACGGTGAGCGGCTTTTCTCCTCTTATGGATTCCTTGACGCGTTCAACCCGACGCTCGTGATCGACGTCCCCTGCCAGCACGGGCGCGTGGAGCCGGGTGTCGGCTGGTTCGACACCGACTACATCGGGATCGACCAGGGGCCGATCCTCGCGATGATCGAAAACCACAGGAGCGGGCTCGTGTGGAGCACGATGCGGAGGAGCGAGCACATCGTTCGCGGCCTTCGGGCCGCGGGGTTCGAGGGCGGATGGCTGGACAGCGCCCGGGCCGGGTCGTGAGGGGAGCGAGCGGAGCCTCCGCGGGGCGTCGTTCACGCGCGGCCGTTTCGACGGGCGCTCGGATTCCCTTCGTTCTTCTTATTTCTATTTTCGCGGCGGGGGCGTTGGCCGGATGCGGGGGCGGGGGGGAGCGCGCCGCCCGGCTTCGATTCTGGGCGATGGGGCGCGAGGGGGAGGTGGTGGAGGAGATCGTCCGGGACTTCGAGCGCGAGAACCCGGACATTCGGGTGGATGTCCAGCAGATCCCGTGGAGCGCCGCTCACGAGAAGCTCCTCACGTCCTACGTGGGACGCTCGACTCCGGATGTCGCCCAGCTCGGAAACACGTGGGTCTCCGAGTTCGCCGCCTTGCGCGCGCTCGAGCCGCTCGACCCATGGGTGGAAGGATCTCCGGATGTGGATTCGAGCGGCTACTTCCCCGGGATCTGGGACACGAACCGGATCGAGGGCGTGCTCTACGGGATCCCCTGGTATGTGGACACGCGCGTTCTTTTCTATCGGAAGGACATCCTCGCCGCGGCCGGTTGGGAGGCAATGCCGGCGACATGGGCGGAATGGCGGAAGCTGATGGAGGCGGTCAAACGGTCGGTCGGCGAGGATCGATTCGCGGTCTTTCTTCCGACGAACGAGCCGACCCAGCCGATCATCTTCGGCCTCCAGGCGGGCTCCCCGCTTCTCGAGGAGGACGCGACGCGGGGGGCGTTCTCGGAGCCCGCGTTCCTCCGGGCGTTTCGCTTCTACATCGATCTCTTCCGCGACGGCCTCGCCCCGCCCGTCTCGAACACCGAGATCGCGAACCTCTACCAAGAGTTCGAGCGGGGCTACTTCGCGATGTACATCACCGGGCCGTGGAACCTGGGCGAGTTCCGTCGGCGGATCGCGCCCGATCTTCAGGACGAATGGAGCACCGCTCCGCTCCCCGGGCCGGACGCGGAGCATCCGGGCGTCTCGCTCGCGGGCGGATCGAGCCTCGTTGTCTTTCGCACCACCCGCCGCCCGGAGGCAAGCTGGCGTCTCGTGGAGTTTCTCTCCCGGCCGGAGCAGCAGGTCCGCTTCTACCGCCTGACCGGTGATCTCCCCGCGCGGCGCGAGGCGTGGGACGACACGACCCTGACGGCGGATCCGAAGGTCCGCGCGTTCCGCGAGCAGCTCGACCGAGTCGTGGCGACTCCGAAGGTGCCCGAGTGGGAGCAGATCGCGATGCGCCTCCGGGACCGCGCCGAGGAGGCGATTCGCGGGGCGCGCGATCCGGAGGCGGTCCTCGAGGCGCTCGACAACGACGTGGACCGGATTCTCGAGAAGAGGCGCTGGCTGCTCGAACGGCGGCTCCGCGGCGGCGGGGAGCGGGAGCCGGAGGGGTCGTGAGCGGGGTTCTCGAGCGCCGGCAGGGGAGGGCGGCGTGGCTTTTTCTCGCGCCCGCCCTTCTCCTCATCGGCGTGTTCTTCTTTCTTCCCATTCTCGCCGGCTTCTTCCTCAGCCTGACCGACTTCGATATCTACGCGATCGGTTCTCCGGACATCGCGCGCTTCACGGGGCTTCGAAACTACGGGCAGGTGCTCGGCGAGTGGGAGTTCTGGAACGCCTTGCGGAACACGCTCTATTTCGTTCTCGTCGGAGGACCGCTTTCGGTGATCGTTTCTCTCGGGGCGGCTCTTCTCCTCAGCGGGCGCCTCGTCCGTCTCAAGGGCTTCTTCCGAACCGTCTACTTCGCGCCGGTGGTGACCACCCTCGTCGCGGTCGCGATCGTCTGGCGGTATCTCTACCACCCGCGCTACGGGTTCCTGAACTACGCGCTCGGGGCGCTCGGAATCGACCCGATCGACTGGCTCGGCGACCCGCTCTGGGCGATGCCGGCGATCATCCTCCTCGCGATCTGGAAGAACTTCGGCTACAACATGCTGATCCTGACGGCGGGACTCCAGAGCATCCCGGAAGAGCTGTACGAGGCGGCGCACGTGGATGGAGCGGGCGCGTGGTGTCGCTTCCGGAGCATCACGCTCCCCGGGCTCGCCCCGACGTTTCTCTTCGTCAGCGTGATCACGATGATCGGCTACTTCCAGCTCTTCGCGGAGCCCTACGTGATGACGCAGGGAGGTCCCCTTCGGAGCACGATCAGCGTGATGCTGCTCATGTATGAAGAGGGCTTCCGCTGGTGGCGGATGGGGAAGGCGTCCGCGATCGCCTTTCTCCTCTTCGTGATCGTTCTCGCCGGAACGTTCGTTCAGCTCAGGCTGCGGAGGGAAACGCGATGAGCAGGAGGAGACTCCGCGCGCTCTTGCCTCACGGGGCCATCGTCCTCGGGGGGTTCGCGACGCTCGCGCCGCTCGTCTGGATGGCCGGCGCCTCCTTCATGCCCGCCGGGGAGGCGAACTCGTATCCCCCGCGCTTTTTCTCTCGGACACCCACGTTCGAGCATTACGTCCATCTCTTCACGCGGCTCGACCTGGCGCGCCATTTCTTGAACAGCGCGTTCGTCACCGTGTCCGTCACCCTCGTCTCGATTCTGGTCAACGCGATGGCGGGGTATGCGTTCGGGAAGCTCCGCTTCCGGGGGCGCGACCGCCTCTTCCGCGTGCTCCTCGCCGGGCTCATGATCCCGGCGCAGGCGGGAATGCTCCCCCTCTTCCTCCTTCTCAAGCAGATGGGGCTCGTGAACACGTACCTCGGCGTGATGATCCCGAGCCTCGCGAGCATCTTCGGGATCTTCCTCGTGAGGCAGTACGTCCTCGGCGTGCCGGACGATCTTCTCGACGCGGCCCGGATCGACGGGGCGGGCGAGGTCCGGATCTTCCGGACGGTCGTTCTCCCCCTCATCCGGCCGATCCTCGTCACGCTCGGCGCGTTCACGTTCATCAGCGCGTGGAACGACTTTATGTGGCCGCTCATCATTCTCTCGGACGGGGCGAAGTACACGCTTCCCGTGGCGCTCGCAAACCTCGTGGGAGAGCACGTGCAGGACACCGAGCTCATGATGGCCGGCTCGGTCCTCACGATCCTCCCGGTCCTGATCGTCTTTCTGCTTTTCCAGAAGGTCTACTTCCGCGGGATGATGGCGGGAGGCATCAAGGGTTGAGAGTTCAATGAAACGGGCGGTGATCGGGCTCCTCTTTTTCGTCTCGGCCGCGGCGTTCGCCGGTGCGGCGGGGGTTCTCGACGGGCGCCCCGCGGTCCTGGACGATTTCGAGGATGTCGGGGCCTGGAGCGCGTACGCGGCTGACGGGGTGGAGGTCGGGATACGGAAGGACGCGGCTCTCGGGCGTCCGGGCAGCGCGCTCCGGATCGACTTCGGCTTCAAGAAGGGGAGCGGGTACGGGGTCGTCCGGAGGGAGTTCGATCCGCCGGTCGATCTTCCCGAGAACTACGCGTTCTCTTTCGAGCTTCGCGGCGAGGCGCCGGCCAACCACCTCGAGTTCAAGCTGATCGACGAGAGCGGCGAGAACGTCTGGTGGTCGGTGCGGCGGGACTTCGCGTTCCCCGTCGCGTGGGAGACGGTCCGGGTCAAGAAGCGGCAGATCACCTTCGCCTGGGGGCCGCGGGGTGGGGGGG
>JBDRFQ010000046.1:0-15886 GCA_043818685.1 Candidatus Eiseniibacteriota bacterium | reverse complement strand
GCCCTGGTCCTTCTCGCGGTCGCTGACGAACGCGATCCGCTTCCCGTCGGGGGACCAGGCCGGATCCCGGTGATTCCCCGGCCCCGGAGTCAGCGCGCGGCTCCGCCCGGTGACGAGATCGAGCACGCGGATGGTTTGGCGCACCTCGTTCTTTTCCGGGTCGTGACGGCCGACGACGAAGACGGCCTCGGTTCCGCCCGGCGACACCGCGACCTGCCCGATCCGCTCGACCGCCATGAGATCGCCGAACGTCAGGGGCGACTTCCCCGCTTTTCGAATCGCCATGATCGTTCCTCCCGGCTCTGTTTCTCAGGCGAATCTACTCCATTCGGCGCCTTTCAGAAAGAGGCCGCCCCTCCCCGGCCGCCGCGCGCGAGCCGCCGCGGCGCGCCCCGCCGTCGTGGTGTCAGGTCCCTCGCCCCTCCTCGTCGCCCGCGCATCCGGCGGCGTGCGTTCCGGACTCGAGAAGCGAGTCGCGGAACGCGTGCGCGTAGAAGTCCCAAACCGTGACGAAGACCGCGCCGAGAATCGGTCCGATGAGAAGCCCGAGCACGCCGAAGAGGAGCAGGCCGCCGAGCGTGCTGAAGAGAACGAGCAGGGGGTGCATCTTCGTGTCCTGCCCGACGAGGCGGGGGCGGATCAGGTTGTCCACCGTGCCGACCACGAGGGCGCAGAAGAGGAGAACGAACACCCCCTGTCCGACGTTCCCCCTCGCGAGCTGGATGATTCCCGCGGGGAGCCACACGACCGCCGTCCCCACCCCGGGGATCATCGAGAGAAAGGTCATGAGCGCTCCCCAGAAGGGCGCCCCGTCGATCCCGGCGATCGCGAACGCGATCCCGGCGAGCGTCCCCTGGACGACGCCGACGACGAGAACCCCGCGCAGCGTCGCGCGCGTCACCGAGACGAACCGCTCGACGATCTGCACCTTGTCCCCTCTCCGGAGGGGAAGGTAGCCGAGGATCTTCCCGAGAATCGTCTCTCCGTCGATGAAGAAGAAGAACATCGCGTAGAGAAGGAGGAAGAGCTTGAAGAGAAAAGAAACGGTCCCGCGCGTGAGCGCCGAGACGTTGTTGAAGAGGAACGATCCCGCGCTTCCGACCACCTGTCCGAGCCGGGTGAGGATCTCCGGCCGGTAGGGGGCGAGGCGATCCGCGCCCGGAATCCAGTCGAGCAGCCGGCTCGGCTCGTCGATCTGCTTGCTCACCCAGGGGCCGACTCGATCGCTGATCCGGAGGGCCTCCCCGGCGACGACCCCCAGAAGAAGCGAGAGGGGCACCACGACGACCACGAGGAGGATCAGGATCGTCGTCGCGCTCGCGAGGTAGCGGCGGCCGCGCACGCATCGGAGGATCCGGCGATAGAGAGGGTGCGAGAGGCCGGCGATGAGGGCCGCCAGGAGGAGGACGATGAGGAAACGACGGATCATCGCGAGGAAGAGCACGGTGACCAGGACGAGAAGGACCACGAGAAAGATGTGCCGGAGGCGCTCCCGATCCATGCCCGCACGATAGCAGACCGGAGACGGGCGGGGGAAGGGGGGAGGCCGGGGAGGGAACCGGGTCGCTTTACGCGGCTGGACGGATCGCCTATCTTCTTGATCGACATGCGGTTCCGGCTCGATCGCACGGCGGCGAGGTGCTAGAATGACGTGGTCGATCGAGCGGGTTTTCTCGAGGGATCCGGCTCACGAGCATCGCGCCGGGGGGACATCGTTGCCGCGTGCGCTCTTGGTTTGCGCCGCTCTCCTTCTGCTCATCTCGCCTTCGGAGACGAGCGTTCTTCGCGTCCCCTCCGAGGTCCCGTCGATCGGCCTCGCTCTCTCGACGGCGTCTCCCTTCGACACGATTCTCGTCGCCGCGGACACGTACGAGGTGAACCTCGTGTGGCCCTCGACGCCCGGGATCAAGCTCCTCGGCGAGGAGGGCGCGAAGGAGACGGTCCTCGACGGGCGCGGCGCCGCGTCGGTGATCGGCGTCTACAGCGGCGTCGACACGACCACGATCGTTCGCGGCTTCACCATCCTGAACGGCTTCGCCGAGGGGGGCTGACCGTGGTGCTCGGGCGCCGGAAGCGTTCTCTGGAACGGGAGGGACGGGCGGGGAAGAGACGCGGCGAGCGTGGTGTACCTCCTCCGTCTCGAGACCCCGGGCGGAGCGCTCACGCGCCGCGCGGTTCTCGTTCGCTGATCTTGGTCCCTCCCGCGCCTCTCGTCCGGCCCGCCCCTATTTCCGCTCCTGATCGAGAAGTCGGCGCTGCCGGACGGCTTCCTCGGTGATCCCGGCGAGGTTCTCCCGGTCGAGAACCGCGCAGATGTTGTCGCGAACCCGGAGCATCAGCTGCCGGAGCCAGCAGGTCTCGAAGTGATAAGGGCAGTCCGGATCGGTGTGAGGCGCGGTCCGGCTGGCGCAGGCGATCGGCGCCAGAGGCCCGTCCACCGCCCGAATCACATCGCCGAGGGTGATCTCCTCGGGCGGCCTCCGGAGGGCATACCCGCCCTGCTTCCCGCGCTCGCTGACGAGCACCCCCTGCTTCTTGAGGGTGGCGAGGATCTGCTCCAGGTACTTGGCGGGGAGCCCCTCGCTGGAGGCAAGATACGTAACCGAAAGGGGTTTCTTGCCGTAGGCTTCGGCGAGATGGGGGAGGACCCGGAGCGCGTAGATGCCCTTGCTCGAGAGCTTCATGATATTCAACTATTCCTATCAACTTGCCAGTCTATCGGCGGGCGGCCGAGGGGTCAAGCGGCGTTTTTTCGCGGCCCCGGGAGCCGAGGTCCTTCAACCGGTGACGGGCGGCCCTTCTCGTAGTATGTTCCCTGGCCGGGGGCGCCTCGAGCCCCCTAGGGCGGAGCCATCATTCCCCTCGAGAGGAGAGGCCGGCGCATGAGAAACGAGACGGTTGCGATTCTGACGGCGCTGACGGTCTTGGTCGGAGCGGCCGGCGGGGCGCGAGCGGAGGAGGCGGGGACGAAGCCGGTCCAGCTCGCACTCTGGAACCCCGTTCAGATCTTCGACGAGGAGACCTCGATCGCCGGGGTTCGCGTGAACCTGTTGTACGGGGTGAACCGGGAGATGATGGGTCTCGACATCGGCCTCGGCAACCACACGCGGGGGAACACGACCGGGTTCCAGTGGGGCCTGGTCGGCTACACCGAGGGGCTCTTCATCGGATGGCAGCACAACGCGTTCAATTACTCGGCGGAGATCCGCGGGTTCCAATCCGGCTTCTACAACGGCGCCGAGACCGCGACCGGATTTCAGTTGGGTTTCGTCAACATCACCGAAGAGATGCACGGCCTCCAGATCGGCGTCTTCAACATGACACGGAAGCTGCACGGCCTTCAGATCGGCGTGATCAACGTGGTTCAGGAGAAAGAGGACCTCCCGATCCTGCCCATCGTGAACTGGTCTTTCTAGCCCGCGGTTCGGCGGCGGATCATGAACCGGAGCCGGATTCCTCGCTCCGAGGGATCTTGTTCCTTACGCCGCCTCGCCTCGGGGTCTCCGGTTTCATCCTCCCCCGGCACGCCTCATGCGAGTTTCTCTCGACGAGGAGCTCCGGAGGCGGCTCGTTCCGGCGAGGCCTGATCCGAATCGACCCCTATTGCCCGAAGTCCGCCCGGAATGAAGTCCGTCTCCGGAGCCGAGCCGAGGGGAGTATGATCGAAATGTTCCCAGGTGGGCATTTGACGGCCTGGATCGGGCTCGAAATCGTGCCCCACGATCCTGCGACCTGCGAGATTCTGGGTGTCGCCGCCCGGTTCCTCTTGAGATTCTGTTAGCCGGGACTACGCACGCGTTTTCGTCGCGCGGATCTCGGACACGGTTTGCGTGAACCTCTCGAAGTCTCTCTCGAGCCGCTCCACGAGGAGAGGCGCCTTTTCGAGGCTCCCTTCCCGGGCGGCAGTCTCGAGCTCGAAGGCGGCGTCGCGGAGCGAGGGGGCCGCCACCGTCGCGGACGACCCCTTGATCGAGTGCGCGAGACGCTGCAGCTTCGAAGCGTCCTTTTCGTCGAGGGCGCTTCTCACCTGCTCGAGTAGATTCGGCATCTCCTCGAGGAAGAGGCTGAGGATCTCGGGAACGAGCGACCCGTCGTTTCCGAGACGCTCGAGGAGCGCGGCCCGGTCGAAGCAGAGCTCCGGAACTCGGGAGGCCACGGCGGACGAGTCGTCCGAGGCGGCGCGCGCCCTGCCCGCCATCTGGCGCTCGATCGCCGCGTTCAGCTCCCCGGCCTGAATCGGCTTCGTCACGTAGTCGTTCATTCCGGCCGCGAGGCAGCGTTCGCGGTCTCCCTTCATCGCGTGCGCGGTGAGGGCGATGATCGGGATCCCGGGATTCCGGATACCCGATTCGGGGCTTCGGATCAGCTCGGTCGCCTCGAAGCCGTCCATCTCCGGCATCTGGCAGTCCATCAGAACCAGGTCGTAGGGAACGAGGCGGAGCGCCTCGACCGCTTCCTTCCCGTTCGCGACGGCGTCCGCCCGGTGGCCCATCTTCACGAGAACCTGCGTCGCGACCCTCTGGTTGACCGGGTTGTCCTCGGCGACGAGAACGTGATAGCGGCGTCTCCCGCGGCCCGGGAGAACGTGCTGCGTGACGAACGGCTTTCTCTCGGGCTGGCCGATCGTCGTGTGATAGCCCGCGACCGACACGAGGCAGTTGTAGAGGTGAGAGCGCTTGACCGGCTTCGTGAGGTACGCGGCGAATCCGATCTCGCGGACCCGGGCGGCGGTTCCCTGGTGTCCGACCGACGTCAGCATGATGAGGATCGTCCCGGCGAGCGCCGGGTCCGCCTTGATCCTCCTCCCGAGCTCCTCGCCGTCCATCTCCGGCATCGCCATGTCCAGGATGGCGACCGGGATCGGGTTCCCGTCGCGCGCCGCCTCTTGGAGGCGCTCGAGCGCCTGACCGCCGGAGTCCGCCTCGACCACACCGCATCGCCAGGAAAGAAGCTGCTCCCGGAGCACGATCCGGTTCGTCTCCGTGTCGTCGACCACCAGGATGCGCTTCCCCCTGATGTCTTCGGGAAGCGGGTTCTCCGCGCGTTCCTCGATGTCCGACCTCTCGAGCCCGACGGCGAACCAGAAGGTGGAGCCCTTTCCGACCTCGCTCTCCACGCCGATCGTTCCGCCCATGAGATCGGTGAGCTGCTTGGAGATGGCGAGCCCGAGGCCCGTGCCTCCGTACTTCCGCGTGGTCGAGGCGTCCACCTGCGAGAAGGAATCGAAGATGTTTTCCAGGCGGCCGGCGGGGATCCCGATTCCGGTGTCCCGGACGAGGATCCGGAGATGAACCCGCGAATCCTCCTCTCTCTCCTTCTGGACACAAATGGAGACCTCTCCCCGATCGGTGAACTTCACCGCGTTCCCCGTGAGGTTGATGAGGACCTGGCGGAGGCGCCCCGGGTCCCCCTTGAGGCGGACAGGGACGTCCCTCTCGATGAAGCTCGTGATCTCGAGCCCCTTGCTGTGCGCCTTGAGGGCCATCATGTCCATCAGCTCGTCGAGGATCACCCGCAGGTCGAAGTCGAGGCTTTCGAGGTCCATCTTTCCCGCTTCGATCTTCGAGAAATCCAGGATGTCGTTGATGATCGTGAGGAGCGCCTCGGCGGAGAGGCGGACCGTCTCCGCGTGGTCCCTCTGCTCCGGAGTGAGATCCGTGTCGAGAAGGAGGCCGATCATTCCGAGAACCCCGTTCATCGGCGTCCGGATCTCGTGGCTCATGTTAGCGAGGAACTCGCTCTTCGCGCGGGCCGCCGCCTGCGCCTCCTCGATCGCCCTT
Organism: Candidatus Eiseniibacteriota bacterium; assembly: GCA_043818685.1. GTDB lineage: Bacteria > Orphanbacterota > Orphanbacteria > Orphanbacterales > Orphanbacteraceae > VGIW01. The sequence goes on along the minus strand of JBDRFQ010000046.1, from coordinate 10,106 downwards.
TTCAGCTCGGCGTTCGCGCGGATCAGCTCGTCGGTCCGCGTCATGACCTGCGTCTCGAGCAGGTCCCGGCGCTCCCCGAGCTCGTCGTCCCGCTTCTGGATCTCGGCGAGCATCTCGTTGAACCCGTCGACCAGAGTGCCGATCTCGTCGGCGCTCCCCCTCGGAGCGCGGACCGAGTAGTCCTTCTCGGCGTAGACCGAGCGAGCGATTTCGGCGAGCCTCACGATCGGCTTCGAGATGAGGCCCTGGAGCCAGGTGGAAAGGAGGAGCGCGAGGAGGAGGGAGGCGGCCATGATCCCTCCGATGACGAGGGCGTACCGGCCGATGATCATCCAGAAATCGCTCGTGTCCCCGCGCAGGTAGATCGTTCCGATCCGCTCCCCTCGCAAGGTGACCGGCCTGTAGATGTGGAACGCTCCGTCGCGGAACTCGTGGCCCCCGCCGGGGGGCGTTCGCGGCAGGAGGTTCGGGCTTCGCCCGACCCTGAGGTAGCGGGCGAAGACCGTTCCGTCCTCCGTGTAGATGCAGGCGGCCACGACGTGCTCGTCCGCTGCGAGAGCGGTAAGTGCCTCCTCGGCGGCCTCCGGGTCGTCGAAGGCGAGGGCCGCCGTGCTGTTCGATGCGACCGCGTCTCCGAGCACCGAGTGGGTCTCCACCATCTCGCGGTAGAACTCGGCCCGCTCGAGCCCGATCACCGCCGTCATGCAGAGGACGAGCACGATCGCGCTCGTCCCCAGAATGATCAGGGTGAGCTTCCGGCTGATCGGCAGGTCACGGAACGTCGTCATCGTCCGCCTTCCTTCCCGTTTCCGATGACCCGGGCGAGCTTGAGGAGCTTCACGTCGATCTTGATTCCCGCCCGGTCCGCGGCCGCGACGTTGATCTCGAACCGCACCCGGTTCTCCTCGAGGAAGAACCGGACCGTCCCGTGGTCGTGGGCGAACTCCTTCGTCTCGCCCACGACGAGCATTCCGCGCGGTTCGATCTCCTTGAAGGCGCGGGCGAGCTCCGCCTCGTCTGTGATGGACACGAAGAGGATCTGGATTCCCGCGGCGTCTCTCGGGCCGGTCAGGCGCTTCACGCGAATCGGCCTGCCGTCGATCGGCTTGTCCCTGACGATCTCGTCGAGAACCGGGCCGAACGGGTCCTTGCCGAGGACCCCGATGACGATCGGCGAATCGGGTTCGGGGAGCGAATCGTGGGGCCACTTGACGAACTTGGCGAAGTTGTAGAGGAAGGCGGCCTTGATCTCGTACTCGGACGGCTTGTCGGCGAGGGCGCGCGTCTCCCCGAGCAGCGTTGCTGTGATGGGGAGAACGAGGATGAGGGAAATCAGCCGCTTCATCATCCTAGTACCTGAACTTCACGCCGCCGTAGACCGCGCGCTCGACCGTGAAGAGCCCGCCTCTCAGCTGGGGACTGAACTCAACGTGCTCCGGCTCGGCGAGGTTCGTTCCGACGAGGAAGAGCTCGACCGTCTCGTTCGGCTTCCATCCGATCCGCGCGTCCAGGGTAAAGTAGCCGTCGATGTCGAGCCGCTCGAGCCGGTCGACATAGCGAACGCCGAGGTCCGCCTTGACCCGTCGCGGCAGATCGACGAAGGCGCGCAGGAACGCCTGGTGCTCGGGACTCGCCCCCTCGGCCGGCTCGATCTCGATCACCCCGTCCGTCTCTTTCATCCAGATGTCGAGGCGGAGGTAGCCGTACCCGGCCCGGACCCGGACGCGGGACGCCGCCCGCCAGTCGCAGGCGGCTTCCGCTCCGTACGACTGTCCCTCCCCGTGGTTGGTCCCGTGGAAGGGCAACACGATCCAGGGGACGGGCGATGTCCGGAGCTCGATCTCCCCGATCTCGACCGTCCGGAGGCTCGTGTAGCGGTTGTAGAACGCTGCGAGATCGATCATCAGCCGGTCGCCGGGGTGGAAGCGGTAGCCGGCCTCGTACGCGGTCAGCCTCTCGCTGTCGAAATCGTCCGTGCCGTAGGTGGTCAAGACGGCCGGGAACGGGCTCGAGTTCCCTTCGGTGTTCGGGGGAATCGTCGTCCACTCGATGACCCCGTCCACCTCGACCCGCGAGGGGGTCCGCGCGGCGCGCGAAACCGCCGACCAGAACGAGTGCCGTGGGGACGGGAGCCACCGGAGCCTCGCGCTCGGCTGGATCTCGAGCCCGGTGTAGTGGTTCTTCTCGAACTTGGAGCCGAGCGTGAGGTAGAGCTCGTTCGGCCGGAGGGCGAGGTCCCCCTGCACGAAGCCGCTCGCGATGTCGACGGTCCGCTCGAAGGGGATCGCGTACCCGCCCTGTAGGCTGTCGATCTTGTCGGCGATCGAGCGGTACCCGGCGCCCCAAACGAGCTCCGTGCGTTCCAGAGGCCGCCAGCGGTGTTGGAACTCGAAATCGATCATGTTGTGCACATCGCTGAAGCAGACGTTGTCCCGGTCCGTCCGATCGAAGTACGCCTGGACGGAGAGACCGGAGCGGGGCGAAAGCGTCTCGGTCCATCGGAGGAGGATGTTGCCCCCGCCGTACCGGGTAGTGTCCTCGACCACCCTCTCGTACGGCTCCTCGGCGATCCGGAGGTGGAAGACAGATCCCAATTCACTTTCGGTCACATCCCCCTGCGCGGTGATGTGCCGGGAGGGGGAAGGCTCCCAGTCGAGCCGGAAGCCCCCCTGGAACGCGGCCCAATCATCGTTCGCCTGGGCGCCCGACGTGTCCGCGAACTCGTCCCGCTCCGAGTACTTTCCGTAGACGCGAACGGAGGCGCTCCTCCCGAGCGGCATCCCGTAGCGCTTGGAGACGATCCACTCCTCCTTGGTGCCGGCCGCGTCCTCCGCGAAGAAGCCCGTGGTCTTCCCCGCGTCCTTCGTGATGATGTTGATGACGCCGTTCACCGCGTTGGCGCCCCAGAGGGCGGCGCCGGGGCCGCGGATCACCTCGATGCGCTCGATGTCCTCCAGGAGGACGTCCTGTGCGTCCCAATAGACCCCCGCGAAGAACGGGGTGTAGACGCTCCTCCCGTCGATGAGCACGAGGAGCTTGTTCGCGAAGTTGCCCGCGAAGCCGCGGGAGGTGATTGCCCACCAGTTCGAGCCGACGCGCGCCACCTGGACCCCGGGCACGAACCGGAGCGCGTCCGCGAGCGTGGTTGCTCCGCTCCTCCGAATCTCCTCCCCGGTGACGACATAGACCGCCGCCGCGGCGTCCGAGAGCTGCTCGGCCTTCTTCGAAACGGACGTCACCTCGATCGCCATGAGGTCCTCGAGGCTGAGCTCGGCGAGGTCGAGCGTGTCCGGGCCTTCGGCTCGAGCGAACCCGGCCGCGAGGAGGATGAGCACGAGGATCGGCGCGATGATGTAGAGCACGCGGAGCACGTTTCGGAGAACACGCCCCGCCCGCGCCGCCGACCGTTTGTCCGCGGGTTGCGGGCGGCCGCCGGACGTCGAAGCGGCCGGCCTGTTTGAATCACGCAGCAAATGTCGATTCATGATATTTCGGGTCCCGCGCCATCCCGGGGCGGTTCACCTCGCCGTCGGCGGAGCGTACACGCCGCCCCGCTTTCCCTCGGTTTCGTTCTCTTCTCCTTATCGGCAGGAGACCGCCTGTTCCCCATGGAGCAAGCGATTAGGGGTTTCCGGTTGTTGCATGTTCTGCAACAAAAAGGGCGGGCGGGCCGGCCGAATCCGGCCCCACCCGAGGCGGCAGGGAGCCGGATCCCGTTCCTGGACAAGAGAATGGTCGGCGGCTCGTTCGCGTCCCCCCTCGCCGGACCCCTCGCGGTGCAACGGCCGCCGCCGGACTCCCTTGACAGGAGGCCTCGGCAAGGCGTTAGAATGGCGGTTGCAGCCGTGTGAGGCATCGGTCCTTCGCCGCGCGAGCCACGCGGGGAAGGCGTGAGCCCGCGTCATGTACCCGGTTTCGCAATGAGCGCGCGGAATCCGCGATCCGCGGTCGCGGCGTGGGATGGGTGCGCGATCCGGGCGTGGATCCTTGGGCGACCTGGAAACGGAGAGGCCTATGAGTTGGTTCCAGAGGGTGTTCCTCTCGTCGATCGGGAAGAAGTTCTGGATGGGCGTCACCGGGGTTCTTCTCTGTCTCTTCATCGCCTTTCACCTGACGGCGAACCTCGTTTTCTTCCTCGGCCCCGGGGCCTACAACGGGTTATCCGCCGCTCTGGAGAAGATACCGATCTTGCCGGTTCTCGAGGTGGGGCTCTTCGCCCTGTTCGGGCTCCACATGCTCCTCGGGATCGTTCTCTACTTCGACAACCAGGGGGCCCGGGCGGGCGCGTACGCCTCGTACGGGACGAAGCGGGGCGGCGCCGGCACCTGGCTCTCCAAGAACATGATCTGGACGGGGATCATCGTTCTCGTCTACCTGGTGATCCACGTGTGGCGGTTCGTGTTCTCCGAGGTGCCGGAGCTGAACGGGCACGCGGACTATCACGGCCTGATCCTCGAGGTCTTCTCGAGCACGCTTTACAGCCTGTGGTACGTCTTCGGGGTCGCGGTTCTCGCCTTGCACATCAGCCACGGGTTCCAGAGCGCGTTCCGTTCCATGGGCGCGAACCACGCGGTCTACACCCCGGCGCTCGAGTGGTTGTCGAACGTCGTCGCCGTCCTCGTCGGCGTCGGCTTCGCTTCGATTCCGATCTACGTCTTGATCAAGGGAGCCTAGGATGAAGCTCGACTCCAATGTGCCAGGTGGACCGCTCGAGACGAAGTGGCAGCGGTACCGCTTCGAGCTGAAGAGGGTCAATCCGGCGAATCGGCGCAAGTTCAACATCATCGTTGTCGGTACGGGCCTGGCGGGCGCGTCGGCCGCGGCGAGCTTGGGCGAGCTCGGCTACAACGTGAACGTCTTCACGTACCACGACAGCCCCCGCCGCGCGCACAGCATCGCCGCGCAGGGCGGGATCAACGCCGCCAAGAACTACCAGGACGACGGCGACAGCGTCTGGCTGCTCTTCTACGACACGATCAAGGGGGGCGACTACCGCGCCCGCGAGGCGAACGTTCATCGTCTCGCGGAGGTGAGCGTGAACATCATCGACCAGTGCGTCGCGCAGGGGGTTCCGTTCGCCCGTGAGTACGGCGGGTTCCTCGCGAACCGCTCCTTCGGTGGAGCGCAGGTTTCGCGCACGTTCTACGCGCGAGGACAGACGGGGCAGCAGCTTCTGCTCGGCGCCTACCGCGCGCTGATGCGGCAGGTCCACACGGGAAAGGTGAAGCTCCACACCCGCAGCGAGATGCTCGACCTCGTCGTCGTCGATGGCGTGGCGCGCGGCATCGTGACACGGAATCTCCTCACCGGCGCAATCGAGGCGCACACGGCCGACGCGGTCGTGCTCGCAACGGGAGGCTACGCGCGCGCCTACTACCTTTCGACCATGGCGATGGCGAGCAACTGCACCGCGGTCTGGCGGGCTCACAAGCGGGGCGCGTTCTTCGGGAACACGAGCTGGGGACAGATCCATCCGACCTGTATCCCGCGCCACGGCGACCGCCAGTCGAAGCTCACGCTGATGAGCGAGAGCCTCCGGAACGACGGGCGCGTCTGGGTGACGAAGGGGAAGGGAGACAAGCGCCATCCGCGCGAGATCCCGGAAGAGGAGAGGGACTACTACCTCGAACGGATCTACCCGAGCTTCGGGAACCTGGCGCCGCGCGACGTTTCCTCGCGCGCCGCGAAGCGCGTGTGCGACGACGGACACGGAGTCGGCCCGACCGGCCAGGCGGTGTACCTCGACTTCGCAGACGCGATCAAGCGCGACGGCAAGGCGGTCATCGAGGCGAAGTACGGCAACCTCTTCGACATGTACAAGCTGATCACCGACGATGATCCGTACGAGGTGCCGATGCGGATCTATCCGGCCCCGCACTACACGATGGGCGGGCTCTGGGTGGACTACAACCTGATGAGCAACCTCCCCGGCCTCTTCGTGATCGGCGAGGCGAACTACTCCGATCACGGCGCGAACCGGCTCGGGGCGAGCGCGCTCATGCAGGGGCTCGCGGACGGGTACTTCGTCCTTCCGTACACCATCGCCGGCTTCCTCGCGGGAACCAAGCTCCCCAAGGTCGCCGCGGACCACGACGCATGCAAGGCGGTGGTAGCGGAGACGAAGGCGCACATCGACCGACTGCTCGCGCTCAAGGGGAATAAGACCGTCGAGGAGATCCACAAGGAGCTCGGACAGGCCCTTTGGGACTACTGCGGAATGGCGCGAAACGCCGAGGGTCTCCAGCAAGCGAAAAAGCGGATCCCGGAGATCCGGGCGGAGTTCTGGGAGAACGCGATGGTCGTCGGGCGGAACGAGGACCTCAACCCGGTGCTCGAAAACGCCCTCCGCGTCGCCGAGTTCCTCGAGCTGGCGGAGCTCATGGTCGAGGACGCGGCGAACCGCGCCGAGTCGTGCGGGTGCCACCTGCGCGAGGAGAGCCAGACCCCGGACGGAGAGGCCGTGCGGGACGACGAGAACTTCTCCTACGTCGCCGCGTGGGAGTTCAGCGGGGTCGGGAAGGCTCCGACCCTCCACAAGGAAGAGCTGAAGTTCGAGTTCGTCACGCCGTCGGTAAGGAGTTACAAGTAATGAGCGCGGAGAGCTTGAAACTGACGCTGAAGGTGTGGCGCCAGAGCGGCCCGAAGGACAAGGGCCGGCTGGCGGCCTACGTGCTGGACGACGTCTCTCCGGACCAGTCGTTTCTGGAGATGCTCGACGATCTGAACCGGATGCTCGTGCTGAAGGGGGAGGAGCCGGTCGTGTTCGAGCACGACTGCCGCGAGGGGATCTGCGGCTGCTGCGGGCTCATGATCAACGGGCAGGCGCACGGCCCCGTGCGGGGAACCACGGTCTGCCAGCTTCACATGCGAAACTTCAAGAGCGGCGACACGATCGTCATCGAGCCGTGGCGCGCGAAGGGTTTTCCGGTCCTCAAGGACCTCATGGTCGACCGCTCCGCCTTCGACCGGATCATCCAGGCGGGCGGCTACGTCTCGGTGAACACGGGGGGGACGCCCGACGCGAACGTCATTCCGATCCGCAGGGAGAACGCCGAGCTCGCGATGGACGCGGCTGCCTGCATCGGTTGCGGAGCGTGCGTCGCCTCCTGTCCGAATGCCTCCGCGATGCTCTTCGTCGGCGCGAAGATCTCGCAGTACGCTCTCCTGCCGCAGGGGCAGGTGGAGCGCGTGGCGCGCGCCCTCGACATGGTCGCGGCGATGGACCGGGAGGGATTCGGCAACTGCTCGAACGTCGGCGAGTGCGAGGCCTCGTGTCCGAAGCTGATCACGCTCTCGAACATCCAGAGGATGTACCGGGAGCACGTGAAGGCGAGCTGGAAGTTCGCTCCCCGCGAGGCGCAGGGGGCGGGGGGCTAGCCTGGATCATGCACGCGTTTCCTACTGCGGCTGCGGATCGTGGCCGGCGAGGCCTCCCTTCCGTCGCCGCTTCCTCAACAGGGACCCGTGGCGCGCTTGGATCTTGTCGCGACGACTAGGAGCGACAAGTCTTAGCGCGCCGGGGGGGAGGCCGAGACTACGTTTCCGGGAGCGGCTCGTCTAGGTCGGCCTCTCGGCCCCTAGCTCCGCACCCTCGCGACGAAAACGCGTGCATAATCCAGGCTGGGCGCGCTGCGTCGGGGCGGATACGCTCCGGACCCGGCCCCCGGGTCGCGGCCGTTGGAGCCGGGGCTGGGTTTGGGTCGGCCGGTCCCGGGGAGGTGAATCTCCTCTCCCGCCGCCCTCCGGATCGTTGCGGATCAAGACCGGTTGCTCAGCGGGCGCGATGGTCGGCCCCGAGCAGGTCCGTGACACGCTTCACGGGGCTGAACGTCTCCGCCGGCACCTCGACGAACACCGTGACCCAGTCGGCCATGCCGCCGTTCCAGAGCCCCGGGTGCTCGAGCGCCCGGAGCTTCGCCCCGCCGCTCGACTTCGAGCTGATGAAGACCGCATCGGGATCGACAAAGCGCTTGAGGTCGAAAGGATTCCCGTGCCGGTCGCGGACGCCGGAGACGATGTCCACCGGGTTGAAGTGCGTGGAGGCCGCCCGGACCTGCTGCTGCTCCTCCGAGTCGGGGTCGATCTCGGCGCTCTCGACGATCTGAAGGCCGGCGGTGCCGTCCCGCCCCCGAACCCAGAAAGGCCGGCCCCCCGAGTCGCCGGCGTTCGGGACCATCCCGCAAACCCGGATCGGCCGCGCGAGCTTCCGGACGAGGAACGCTCTTTTCTCTTCGCGGGAGGTGCCCGGCGGCTCGCCGGGGGGAACGATCCCGAGCAGATCGCGGGCGAAGAGGGCCGCCTCGTCGACGATCGCATCGTCCTCCTCGAGCCGCGCGAGAAGGCGGAAGACGAGCTCCTGCAGGCGGACGAGGTGACCGGTGAGCGTCTTCTTCCACTGAACGAGATCCGGTTCGAGCTGGCGCGGGGTGGTGTTGTCGATGTTCTTGATGAGGATGATGTCCCCGGCGAGAGCGTCCAGGTTCTCGAGGAGCGTCCCGTGTCCGCCCGGACGAAGGAGGAGCCTTCCGTCGGGGGCGCGGAAGGGACTACCGCGCTCGTCCACGGCGAGCGTGTCGGTGGATGGCTTCTGCGCGGAGAACCCGACCTCGTAGCGGACGCCGAACTCCCTCTCCCGGCGCGGGCCCGCCTCCGCGAGCAGCTTTCGAAAGCCCTGCTCGTGCTCCGGAGAGACGGTAAAGTGGAGGCGGCAGACGCCGTCTCCGTTCCGCGCGTAGAGAGCCGCCTCGATCAGGTGCTCCTCGAAGGGGGTCCGGATTTCACTCTCGTACGCGTGGAACGGGATGAGACCCTTCGGGAGCGAGTCGTAGTCCATCTGGACGAGGAGCGCCTCGAGGATCGGGCGGTAGCGACGGCCGGCGACGAGTGCTTCGAGCTCGTGTCCGCTCCGCGCGAGAACTTCGGAGAGCTCCGCGCGGAACGCGAAGCCGCCGGGCTCCGCCAGCCCGCGGAGGAAGCGGCCGAGCTCCAGGAAGAAGGCGTTTCCCTTCGCGATCTCCTCCTCGATCTCCGCTCCCGTGGACTCCTTCTTCTCGTTCAAGAACCAGAGGAGAGCGTGGAACATGCGCGACGCGGCGCCGCTCGCGGGGACGAACTTCTCGAGACGGCTTTGGGCGCGGGCCCGCTCGTAGGCGGCGAGCGACTCCTCGATCTCCGCGCGAGAGAGGACGCGAATTCCGTCGCCCGGCGTGCAGGGGCGGAGGAGCCTCGCGTAGGCGGGGCGGGTCGTGAGGAGCCTGATCTGCCGGAGCGCCTCGTCGAGGGGAATCCCCGCGACGGCGAGCTGTCTCAGGTCCTCCTCGGTGAAGGGCGATCGGTCCATCAGGGATTCGCTTTCCATTCGCGCGCTTCGCTCCCGCCCGAGTCCCGCACGATTTTAACACGGGCGCGGTGGAGGAGCCGAGGAGAAGTCCGCATTTCTGCGCGGGTGCCCCGGGGGGAATTCGGGGAAACTCGGGGATATGAGACTCGGGGATACAAGACCGACTTCCGGTTGTTCGGCGGGCCGGGATCTCACCCGGGACCCGCCGCGAAAGCGTCCCGCGCTTTCTCGCTTGCGCCGCTCGGCCGCCCGCCCCCCCGCTCCGTAGGACAGCCCCGCCGTCACGGAGGAACCAGACGCCCCGTTCCAGGGGGTGGCCAGGCCGGGAATGGGGGGATCTCGTTCCTCGCGAGGGCGCGCGGTGCGGTCTAGAAGCTCCGCCCGTAGGCGATGCCGAACGAATCCTCGAACATCGTGAGGTTCGCCTCGCCGCCCCCCATGCCTCCCTGGTCCAGCATCCCCGGAGGAATCGAGCCCTCGCCCTCGACGGTCTTCTCGAACGCGTGCATGTACGCGAAGGTGATCTCCCCGCCGACCGGGAGCGTCCACGTCGCGCCGAGCGTCGCGTGGTGCTCCACAACGCCGGGAGCGAGCATGTTGAAGAGCGTTTCGGATTCGGGAATCGGCTGGCCGCCGTGGTTGTACCCGCAGCGCAGCGTGAGCCCGTCGGCCGCCGCCGCGGAGAGACCGACCTTGAAGACCGTCATGTCCTCCCAGCCGAACCCCGCGCCCTCCCCGTCACCGAGCGGAGCCCGGCCGAGGTTCG